>NZ_BAAJYS010000132.1:0-10032 GCF_057543315.1 Acidovorax sp. KPB24-07 | reverse complement strand
CGTGGCCTCGCTGCTGCTGGTGGTGTTCTCGGTGGGCATCGGCGTGGGTTCGCTGCTGTGCGAGGTGCTGAGCCGCCGGCACGTGGAGATCGGCCTGGTGCCGCTGGGCGCCATCGGCATGAGCGTGTTCGCCATCGACCTGTACTTTGCCTCCCGCTCCCTGCCGCCCGCGCCGGAGATGGGGCTGGGCGCCTTCGTGGGGCAGGCCGCGCACTGGCGCGTGATGGCCGACCTGGCGCTGCTGAGCCTGTTCGCCGGCCTGTACAGCGTGCCCATGTATGCCCTGATCCAGATGCGCAGCCAGCCCACGCACCGGGCGCGCATCATCGCGGCCAACAACATCCTGAACGCGCTGTTCATGATCGGCAGCTCGCTCATCGCCGGCGCGCTGCTGGGCGCGGGCTTTTCGGTGCCGCAGATCTTCCTGTTCACGGGCATCGCCAACGCCATCGTGGCGTTCTACATCTTCCTGCTGGTGCCCGAGTACCTGCTGCGTTTCGTGGCGTGGGTGGCCTCGCGCTTCGTCTACCGCTTCAGGATCCGGGGCGACGAGCACCTGCCCACCCAGGGCGCGGCCATCCTGGTGTGCAACCATGTGAGCTTCGTGGACGCGGTGCTGCTCATGGCGGCCAGCCCGCGCCCGATCTACTTCGTGATGGACCACCGCATCTTCCGCGTGCCGGTGCTCGGCTGGCTGTTCCGCCTGGCCAAGGCCATTCCCATCGCCCCGCAAAAGGAAGATCCCGCGGTCTATGCCGCGGCGTTCGAGCGCGCCGCGCAGGTGCTGCGGGAAGGGGATTTGCTGGCCATCTTTCCCGAGGGTGGCATCACGCGCGACGGGCAGCTGCAGCCGTTCAAGGGCGGGATCATGAAGATCCTCGAGCGCGCCCGCGAAGAAGGCGTGGCGCCCCCGGTGATCCCGATGGCGCTGACCAACCTGTGGGGCTCGTATTTCAGCCGCATCGAGCGGGGCACCGCGATGGCGCGGCCCTTCCGGCGCGGCCTGTTCAACCGGGTGGGTCTGAACGTCGGGCCGGCCGTGCCGGCCACGCTGGTGCAGCCCGATCTGCTGCGCGAACGGGTGGCGGGCCTGCTGGCCGACTGAGCGCTGTCATTGCAGAGGCCCCGCCGCGAAGGCGGGGCGCGCCACCTCAGGTGACGGCGAGCGAGGCCAGGCCCTGCAGCCGCTGTTGCTCGGCCGACGCCTCGTCGGTGTCGTCTTCCTCGCGGGCGCGCAGGCTGGCCTGCACGATGGCATCGGCATCCACCGCGAAGTGCGCCCGCAGGGCGGCGCGCGAGTCGCTGCGGCCGAAGCCGTCGGTGCCCAGCGTCACATAGCGCCGGCCCGGCGGCACGAAGGCGCGCACCATCTCGGGCAATGCCACCACGTAGTCGCTCGCGGCGACGATGGGCCCGGACGTGGGTGCCAGTTGCTGCTCGAACCAGCTGCCCACCGCATCGCGCTCGCCCTGGCGCCAGCCGCGCTCGCAGGCCTGCCCCTCGCGCGCCAGTTCCACGTAGCTCGTCACGCTCCACACATCGGCCGCCACGCCGTGCTGCTGCTCCAGCCGGTCGGCGGCCTTGAGCACCTCGCCCAGGATGGCGCCGCTGCCGAAGAGCTGCACGCGGTGCGCCAGTGCCGGCGCGCCCTGCCGCAGCCGGTACATGCCGCGCACCACGCCGTCGTGCGCGTCGGCGGGCAGGCTGGGGTTGGCCACGTTCTCGTTGGTGACGGTGATGTAGAAGAATTCGTCGATCTGCGCCTCGACCATGCGGCGCATGCCGTGGTCCACGATCACGGCCAGCTCGCCCGCGAAGGCCGGGTCGTAGGCACGGCAGTTCGGAATGGTGGAGGCCATCAGGTGGCTGCTGCCGTCCTGGTGCTGCAGTCCTTCGCCGCCCAGCGTGGTGCGGCCCGAGGTGGCGCCGATGAGAAAGCCGCGCGCCCGCTGGTCGGCCGCGGCCCAGATCAGGTCGCCCACGCGCTGAAAGCCGAACATGCTGTAGAAAATGTAGAACGGCAGCATCGACAGCCCGTGCGTCGAATAGCTCGTGGCCGCCGCCGTCCACGAGGCCAGCGCGCCGGCCTCGGTGATGCCTTCTTCCAGGATCTGGCCGGATTTTTCTTCCCGGTACACCAGCATCGAGGCGTTGTCCTCGGGCTGGTAGAGCTGCCCGAACGGCGCATAGATGCCGACCTGGCGGAACAGCCCCGCCATGCCGAAGGTGCGTGCCTCGTCGGCCACGATCGGCACCACGCGCGGCCCCAGCGCCTCGTCTTTCAGCAGGTTGCCCATCAGGCGCACGAAGGCCATGGTGGTGCTCATGCCCTTGCCGTCGGCCTCCAGCGCAAAGCCCCCGGTGGCCGGCAGCGGCGGCACGGCCACTTCGGGCGCCCGGGCGCGGCGTGCGGGCAGGTAGCCGCCCAGCGCCTGGCGGCGGTCGTGCAGGTAGCGCATTTCGGCGCTGTCGTCGGCGGGCTTGCAGAAGGCGGCGGTGCGGGCCTCTTCGTCGGTCAGCGGCAGGTGGAAGCGGTCGCGGTAGGCCAGCAGTTCGTCGGCGCCCAGCTTCTTGTGCTGGTGCGAGGTCATGCGGCCCTGGCCCACGCTGCCCATGCCGTAGCCCTTCATGGTCTTGGCCAGCACCACGGTGGGCTGGCCGGTGTGGCCGGCCGCGCGCGCGAAGGCGGCATGCACCTTGGCCGGGTCGTGCCCGCCGCGGCGCAGGCGGTCGATGTCGTCGTCCGACAGGTGGGCCACCAGGGCCTGCAGTTCGGGGTTCTTGCCGAAGAAGTGGCGGCGGTTGAAGGCGCCGTCGTTCGCGCTCAGGGTCTGGAACTCGCCGTCCACCGTCTGCGCGAAGGCCCGGGCCAGTGCGTGGCCATGGTCGCGCGCCAGCAGCGCGTCCCATTCGGAACCCCACAGGCATTTCACGACGTTCCAGCCGGCGCCGGTGAACAGCGATTCCAGCTCGTCCACGATGCGGCCGTTGCCGCGCACCGGGCCGTCCAGGCGCTGCAGGTTGCAGTTGATGACGAAGATGCAGTTGTCCAGCCCCTCGCGCGCGGCGAGGGTGAGCGCGGCGATGGATTCGGGCTCGTCCATCTCGCCGTCGCCGAAGAAGCCCCAGACCTTGCGGCCTGCCGTGTCGCACAGGCCCCGGTCGGCCAGGTAGCGCATGAAGCGCGCCTGGTAGATTGCCTTGATCGGGCCGATGCCCATCGAGCCGGTGGGAAACTGCCAGAAATCCGGCATCAGGTAGGGATGGGGGTAGGAGGTCAGGCCCTGGATGCCCTTGGCCTCGGCGGCCAGTTCCTGCCGGTAGTGGCGCAGGGAGTCTTCGCTCAGCCGGCCTTCCAGGTAGGCGCGCGCATAGACGCCGGGCGCGGAGTGCGGCTGAAAATACACCAGGTCGCCGCCGTGCTGCTCGGTGCGCGCATGGAAGAAATGGTGGAAGCCCACCTCGAACAGGTCCGCCGCCGAGGCGTAGCTGGCGATGTGGCCGCCCAGCTCGCCCTGCGCGGCATTGGCCCGCACCACCATGGCCAGCGCATTCCACCGCACGATGGCCGACAGCCGCTGCTCGATCTGCGGGTCGCCCGGGTAGGGCGGCTGTTCCTCCACCCGCACGGTGTTGAGGTACGAGGTGATCCCGGCCGGGCTCCATTGCAGCCCGCGCTGGCGCGCATGGGCCAGCAACGCGTCGAGCAGCGCCGCGGCCCGCTCGCGCCCCTGGCGGGGCTCCCAGGCGGCCAGCAGGCCGTCGAGCGCATCGCACCATTCCTGGACTTCCCCGGGGTCGAGCGTATCGGGCAAGGGGGTGGCGCCGGGCCAGCCGAGTCGTGTCATGGTGCTGCGTTCTCCTGGGGGGATCAACCGTTGCGGAAAAGGAAACTGTAGGCGTTCAGGGCGGGCACGCCGCCCAGGTGGGCATACAGCACCTTGGAGCCTGCCGGAAATTCGCCGTTGCGCACCATCTCGATCATGCCGTGCATCGACTTGCCTTCATAGACCGGGTCGGTCAGCATGGCCTCCTGGCGCGCGCACAGGCGGATCGCCTCCAGCGTGCCCTCGCTGGGCAGGCCGTATTCGGGGCCGCCGTAACGCGTGTCCAACACGATGTCGGCTTCGGTGATGTCACGGCCCAGTTCCACCAGTTGGGCGGTGTTCTGCGCGATGCGCAGGATCTGCGCGCGGGTCTGCTCCGGCTTGGCCGATGCATCGATGCCGATCACCTTGTCCGCCCGGCCATCGGCCGCGAAGCCCACCACCATGCCGGCCTGCGTGCTGCCCGTGACCGAGCACACGACGATGTAGTCGAACTGAAAACCCAGTTCCTTTTCCTGCTGGCGCACTTCTTCGGCGAAGCCGACGAAGCCCAGCCCGCCCTTGGGGTGCTCGGAGCAGCCCGCGGGAATGGGAAATGGCTTGCCGCCGGCCTGGCGCACGTCCTCCATGGCCTGCTCCCAGCTCGGGCGGATGCCGATGTCGAAGCCCGCGGCGTCCAGCCGCACGTCGGCGCCCATGATGCGGCTCATCTCGATGTTGCCCACGCGGTCGTACACCGCGTCGGAGTAGTTCACCCAGTTCTCCTGCACCAGTACGCACTTCATGCCCAGGTGTGCGGCCACGGCGGCCACCTGGCGTGTCTGGTTGGACTGGATGCCGCCGATGGAGACCAGCGTGTCGTAGCCGCCTTCGATCGCCTCGGGAATGAGGTATTCGAGCTTGCGCGTCTTGTTGCCGCCGAAGGCCAGGCCCGAGTTGCAGTCCTCGCGCTTGGCGTACAGATCGACCTTGCCGCCCAGGTGGGCGGACAGGCGCGGCAGCGGCTGGATGGGCGTGGGGCCGAAGGTCAGCGAATGGCGGGGGAATTTCTGCAAGTTCATGGGAAGCATCCTGGCAAAGGGAAGGGCATGGGGGCGAGGCTCCGGCGCCGCGGTGGATTGCTGCTGCCGCGCAGTGGCAGGGGCAATCGACAAGGGCAGTCCGTTGCCTGGAATGGTAGGAAAATGCGGGCGCAACAGGGTTGCAAAAATGGACTGAAAATCGGCCTGAAAAGGGCTGTAAAGCCTGTTTATTTCGACTTCATTGCGGGGAATCATTCATGTGCGCAACAAAATTAAGAAAGCCTGCGATGCCGGCACCCGCCGCCGATCTCACCGGCGAACTGGACCGCACCGACAAGGCCATCCTGCGGGCCCTGCAGCGCGATGCTTCGGTCTCCAACGTGGCGCTGGCGGCCAAGGTCCACCTGAGCGCCCCGGCCTGCCTGCGGCGCGTGGAGCGCCTCAAGCGCCTGGGGCTGATCGACGGGGTGGTGGCGCTGCTCAACCCGCGCGCCGTGGGCGCGGGCATGCTGGTGATGATCGGCGTGGTGCTGGACCGCTCCACGCCCGAGTCGTTCGCCGAGTTCGAGAAGGCCGCCGCCAGGATCTCGGGCTGCATGGAATGCCACGTGGTGACGGGCGAGTTCGACTATTTTCTACTGGTGCGCACCAGGGACAGCGAGAGCTTCAACCGCCTGCATGCGGAGCAGCTGCTTTACCTGCCAGGCGTGCGGCAGGTGCGCTCGTTCATGGTGATCCGCAGCGTGCTCTCGACGACCGAACTGCCCATGGCGATCTGACGCGGGGCCGGAAGGCCGGCGGCGCGCGGCAAGGCGGGAAGATCGGCCCGGGTGGTTTCGCTGCGAGCGGCTCGGCTCATCCACCACGCAGTGGCCATTGGAATGCCTGGGGCGTGACCACCGCCGGGGCGGAGGTCACGGGAGGCTGCCTCAGGGGGTCAGGGCGCCTTCACGACATGCGGAAAGGTCAGCCCATAGTTGGCCGCCACGCCGGGCGTGGCGCTGGGGTTGCTCAGCTTGGTGAAGGCCGTACCGATGAGGGGAATGCCTCTCGCGTCGGGCATCCGGAAGATGGCCCAGCCGTTGGAAAACGTTCCTTGCAGCGTCTTGCGGGCCACGGACGAAGAAACGGCCGACCGGGTGTCCGAGAACGAAAGCACGGACAGTGCGCCGCAGCTTTCGGGTTGCGATGCCGCGTCTGAAATCACGCTTTCCGGGGTGAGGCTGCCATCGCGCGAGCCCATGCGGAAGCTCCAGCTGCCGCCCCGGCTGCAGACACCGTCGCGGACCTGGGTGTTGAGCGAATGGAAGTACTGCTCGCCGCCGCCGCTGGGCGGCACGAGGGAATAGACGCGCTGGTTCGACGGGTCCGACTGGCTGTAGTCCTTGGCCACGCTGTACCGCTTGGTGGGGGTCGCCACGACCCAGTCGGTGCGGGCGGAGATGGAGTCGTCGAGAACGTACTGGTTCTTGAACTCGCGCACGGCCAGCAGCCGGGAGAGATCGCCGGCAGTGGCCCGGGCGCTGTCTGCTGTGGCAGGCAGGTAGACCGGCGTGGAGAGGTCGGGCAGGTCGTTGTAGCGGGCCAGCACGACCGCCGCCGTCGTCGGGAAGGCGGTGTTGCCCTGCGCGTCCTTGTTGCGCGTAGCAAGGCCTGCGGACACCAGCAGGGGGTCGGCGGTGTAGCGCTCCGGCTGCGAGACCGCCGTGTCCGTGGGAGGGAACAGCATGTAGTTGCCGCGCGCCGGCAGGCCCGTGTTGTTGATGGCCTGGATGGCCGTGGCCGCGCCGGAGAACGTGGTGGAGCCGGGCACGTCGATGACGTACCAGGTGGCGCTGAGCTGGCCGCTGGGGGCGGCCAGGCCGCGGCTGGCGGCGACGGCTTCGCTGCTCGTGTCCTGCATCAGCGCGGCATTGAGCACGGATTCGGAGCAGGGCGCGACCTCCTTCACCTGCTGAATGGCAACGGACAGCGCCGACTGGCTGGCGCCGTTGGGGCCATAGAGGGCCGCCTGCGGCACGTCGGCCATCACGATGGCCTCGATGGCGCCCTCGCGGGTGTTGGCCGCCATCACCTCGGGGGTCCATGCGGGGTCCAGCCGGCCCGTGGAGAACGGTTGCGCCACACCCTGCGCGAGGTGCGGCAGCGTGCAGCTGCGGTCGGTGGTGGTCAGTTGCGCCAGGCCGTCGGCACCGGCCGTCACCGCGCCGGTCCACACATCGCCGGGCGACAGCAGCACGTGCACGCTCAGCAGGCTGTCGCCGTTGTTGGCGCCGCGAAAGCGCACCTTCACCACCTTGCCGTTGTCGAGGTCGGTGTTCACCAGGTGCAGCACGCTCATCTGGCCGTTCTGCGCCGTGAAATAGGGCACCAGCAGCGCATGGCCTGCCTGGCCTTCGGCCACCTTGAAGCTGATGGCATCGGTCCCGCCCAACTGCGTGCTGGAAGGCGTGGCGCCGGTGCCGGCGATCACGCCTGCGTGTGCTGCGCCGGCCATGGCCAGCGTGCCGAGCAGGGCGCTGACCGCCCCGGAAATGGTTTTGACTTTCACGGTTTCTCCTGTGATTGGGATGGCAGGTGGGAACGTCTCCGCATCGCCCGTAGGCCGCGCAAAGGCAGCCTGTCACGCGATGGGGTCGGCACGGTGGTGGTGGGATGGGGCCAAAGGCCCGCCCTGGGCGGCCGCTGCATGCAGCAGGCCACCCGCAAATCGAAACCACCGCGCTGAGGATGGGAGCCATGCCGGGCGATGGTGCCCGGCGGCTCCGGCAAGGATCGTGAACCCGTTCCGAGCGCCGGGCCCATGGCGGCCTCAATCGGCCGCCGCCCTGCGTGCGCTCAGGGCGCTTTATACATGTGCGGCATGGTCAGGCCGTAATTGCCCGCGACGCCAGGTGTGGCATTGGGGTTGGTGAGCTTGAGCAGGGCGGCGCCGATGACGGGACGGCCATCCGACGCATTGGTGGCGATGCTGGCCCAGCCGGAGACGAAGGCGTCCGAGCGGGGCTGCGCGGTGATCGAGGCCGAGACGCCGGAGCGGCCCGCCTCCTGGAAGCCCAACGTGGCCACCGTGCCGCAGGCCACCACGGGGCTGAGGGCGGGCTTGGTGCTGGTCTGGCGGTCGAAATAGGTCAGGTTCCACTGGCTGCACACGCTCTCGGGGCTGGTCTTGACCTGGGTGTCGTCGCCCGAGAAATACTGGCTGCCGAGGTCCGAGGGCGGCACCACCGAATACACGCGGGCGACCGCTGGGGGCTGGCTGTAGTCGTAGGCCACGCTGTAGCGCTTGGTGGGCATGGACAGCACCCAGTCCGTTCGGGCGGAAATGGAGGGGTCGGTGGCGTACTGGTTCATCACTTCGGTGGCCGCCAGTTGCGCCGACAGGTCCCCCGCCGTCCTGCGCGCGTTGCGTTCGCCGGCCGGCAGGTAGTAGGGCGTGGACAGGTCGGGCAGGTCGTAGTAGCGCGCCTGGATGACGGCCGCATTGGTGGGCTCGCTGGTTTCGCCGTCGATGTTCTTCACGCGGGTGGCGAAGCCGGCCGAGACCAGCAGTGGGTCGGCGGTGTAGCGCTCAGGCGCGGTGACGGTCTGCGCGGTGGGCGGAAACAGCACGTAGTTGCCCCGTGCATTGCGGCCCGCGTTGTTGACGGCGCGGATCGCGGTGGCGGCCCCCGAGAAGGTGGTGGAGTTGGGCACGTCGATGATGTACCAGGTGCCCGCCACGCCGCCCGTGGGCGTGGCCAGGCCCCGGGAAGCGGCCGTGGCCTCGGTGCTGGTGTCCTCCAGCAGCGCCGCGTTCAGCGCCGCATCGGTGCAGGGGGCCGAACCGTTCACCGGGCGGATGGCCGTGAAGAGGGCGGAGCGCTCCTGCTGGCCCGCGCCATACACGGCGGTGGCGGGAATGTCGGCCGCCACGATCGCCTCGATGGCGCCTTCGCGGGTGTGGTTGGCCTGCACGTCGGTGGTCCACAGGGGGTTGAGCCGTTCGGTCACGAAGGCTTGCGCCACGCCGGGCGCGAGCCGGGGCGAGGTGCAGGTCGCATCGGCGGTGGTGAGCTGCGCGATGCCGTTGGCACCGGCCGTCACCGCGCCGGTCCAGACGTCGCCGGGGGCCAGCAGCACCGTCATGTGCAGCAGGCCATCGCCGTTGTTGGCGCCGCGAAAGCGCAGCTTCACGGCCTTGCCGTTGTTCAAGTCGGTGTTGACCAGGTGCAGCACCGTCATCTGCCCGTTCTGCGCCGTGAAGTAAGGCACCACGAGGCTGTGGCCGGGGCCGCTTTCGGCGATGGCATAGGTGGTGGCATCGGTGGCGCCCATCACGCTGCTGGAGGGCGTGCCCCCCGTGCCGGCGATGACGCCGGCCAGGGCGCTGGAGGCGAAGCCGGCGCTGCACAGCAGGGCGCACGCGGCCGCGATCTTCTGGATAGGCATGCGGGGTCCTTCGGAGGGAGAGCCAATGATGGCGGCAGATTACCGCAATCCGCACGGCTGTGGCACTCGCCGAGGGACTGGGGAAGCAGGGAAAGTATCGCCACGCGATACCAGGCAGCCGAAAGCCCGCCACCCGTGCATTCCAGGGCGGGCCGGGGTGGGCGGCCTGCGCATGATCCGCCCCATGTTCCACCACGGGCCGCAAGCCCTTCTCTCCATGTCACACCCCTTTGCTCCTTCGCCCCTGATCCAGCGTGATACACCCGCCTGGCGCCTGCAGGTCTGGGTCTCGTTCGGCATCGCCGTGTTCTGCTGCGCGGTGGGGCTGGCGTGGCTGCCAGGGGTGGCCATGGAGCGGGCCTTCATGGTGATGGGTTACGTCTTTTGCCTCTCGGCCGTGTTCATGCTGGCGAAGTTCGTGCGGGACAACCAGGCGCGCCACGGTGCGGACACGCCGATGTTCAAGCTGGTCGTCTGGGGCGCGTTCGCGGTGGCCGTGGGCCTCACGGGCTGGGGCCTGTGGAGCATGGACATCAACCCCACCTACCAGGCCTTCCTGGGCGTGAGCTGGCTCTATCTGATCACCACTGCCTTCACGCTGGCCAAGATGCTGCGCGACCGCCACGAGGCGGACCTGGCGGACGCCCGCTGGCAAGGCCGCCGCGAGGCCTCCATGCCAGCCGGCGGCACCCCTTCCGCACCGGCCGCCGCCCCGGACAAGGCGGGCAAGGCGGCGGCGGAGTGACCCCCGG
>NZ_BAAJYS010000131.1:0-10139 GCF_057543315.1 Acidovorax sp. KPB24-07 | reverse complement strand
GGCTGGCGCATCGCCGGCCTCGCGGTGCTGGCGCACGCGGGCCACGCACACCGTGCCCTGCGGTACGGAGGAGTGGATGTCGAAGTCGTCCGCCAGCCGCCGGACCGCGCCCAGCCCGGCGCCCTGCGTGCCGCCGGTGGAGTAGCCGTCGCGCATGGACAGCGGCAGGTCCTGGATGCCTGGCCCGTGGTCGATGGCAATCACCTCCACCAGGCCGAGCGCCGGCACGGCCGCGATCAGCAAGCGGCCTTCGCGGGCGTGCAGGTGCAGGTTGTTGGCCAGCTCGGTCACCACGATGGACAGGCGCCCGCTGTCGGTGTCGCCCCATTCCATCTCGGCGCTCGCGTGGGCGGCGAAGCGCCGGGCTTCGCCCACGCAGCTGGTGTCGCCCATCGCGAAGGCCGTGTGCGTCCATCCCATCAGCAACTGGGGGGCGTTGCCCGTGGGGGCGGCTACTTCCATTTGGTGATGCTCACGCGGGTCCCTTCGCCGGGGGCCGTGTGGATGTCGAACTCATTGACCAGGCGCCGGCTGCCCGGCAGTCCCAGGCCCATGCCGCCGCCCGAGGTCCAGCCGTCGGTCAGGGCGAGCTTCAGGTCGGAAATGCCCGGCCCCTCGTCTTCGAAATGCAGTTGCAGGCCATGGCGGCCCTGCCGCTCCAGCGTTTCCCAGCGCATGCGGCCGCCGCCACCGTGCACCAGCGTGTTGCGCGACAGCTCGCTGGCCGCCGTGATGAGTTTCGTCTGGTCCACCAGCGAGAATTTCAGCTGAGTGCACAGGACGCGGACCGTCTGCCGGCAGGCGACGATGTGCTGCTCCGACGCGATCGGCAACGTGCCGGCGGGATCAGCGGACAAGGGATGGCTCCTGGCGGATGCGCTCCAGCAATTGCATTCCGCGCTCCACGTTGAGTGCGGTGCGAACGCCTTCCAGGGACAGGCCCAGTTCCACCAGGGTGATGGCCACGGCGGGCTGCATGCCCACCACCACCGTGTGGGCCGAGAGAATGCGCGCGATGCCGGAGATGCTGCTCAGCATGCGCCCGACGAACGAGTCCACGATTTCCAGGCCCGAGATGTCGATCATGACGCCGGTGGCGCCCGTCTTGGCGATGCGGTCGGCCAGGTCGTCCTGCAGCTGCATGGCGGTGCGGTCCTGCATGTCCACCTGGATGGTGACCAGCAGGGTTTCGCCCATGCGAAGAATGGGAATGCGGTCCATGGGGTGCTCCGGATCAGGCGGCGCGCGTGATGCGCCAGCCGGTTTTCTGCAGCGCCAGCGACAGCGCGTCCGCCAGATTGGCACGCGTGTAGATGCCTTGCAGGTCGATGCCCAGGTGCACGATGGTCTGTGCGATCTGCGGGCGGATGCCGCTGATGATGCAGTCCGCGCCCATGAGCCGGATGGCCGCCACGGTCTTGAGCAGATGCTGCGCGACCAGCGTGTCCACGGTAGGCACCCCGGTGATGTCGATGATGGCGAGTTCCGATTCGGTCTCCAGGATGCGCTGCAGCAGCGTTTCCATGACCACCTGCGTGCGGTTGCTGTCCAGGACGCCGATCATGGGGACGGCCAGCACGCCGTCCCAGAACTTCACCACGGGCGTGGACAGCTCCAGCAGCTCTTCCTGCTGGCGGCGGATGATGTCCTCGCGCGCCTGCTGGAAGGTGTTGGCCGTGCGCTGCGCCAGCTGGTCGACCAGCGCCGTGGCGGACCACAGGGCCGGAACCAGGTCGGCGGCGGCGGGCACCGTCTGCTGCAGCAGCGTGAAGAGGGGCTTTTTCATGGCTTGGACGAACACGCTGGTGTCGCCCGCCGTCTGGCCGCGCGAGGCGCGCGAGCGCGAAAGCGCTTCGAGCGCCTCGTTCATGCCTTGCCAGGCCGGACCATTGGGGCCTTGCGCGTCGCCGCCAGCCTGCAGCGCGCTGCGCAGCAGCTGCAGCAGTTCGCGCGCCTGCGCCGCCGTGGCGCGCTGGTGGGTGGGATCTTGGGCGCCTGCCTCGGCCAGCCACTCATCCAGGATGGCGGATTCGTGGGTTTCCAGAAGGGAAAGAAGGGCCGGGTGTTGCTGCTTCATGGCAGGGCGCTTTTCTAGATAAAAACAAATTCTAACGGGCGGGGCTGCACCGCCACGCGGGCTTGCCCTGCGCGGGCACCGGGCTTGTACCTACTTTCCGCGGGGCCGCGCCTGGGACGCACAGCGCTGGGGCAGTCGGTGGGGTGGCGATGCGCGGGCCGCACCAGTCCGGGCCGTCGATGCGGGTCGCCGCCCGTTGCCGCACCGGGGGCTCCAGTGGCGGTGTGCCACCAAAGATAGAGGCTTTTGGATCGAAAAAGGGCCGTTGCCGGGATATTTCCTGCCTTTGATGCTATGAAAATAATAGCATTGGCCGCAATGCCAGCGGAACGGGTCGCCACCGCGCCGGCCGGGCCCCGATCTTGCAAGCCCACCCGTCACCCGGACCGGCGCGAGAAATCGCCCGCCTCCGGGGCTCCCGCCCGGTGGGAATGTGTGTGTGCAAATGGGGCCCTGTGCGTAGTAACCCTGTATAGACAGGCCTGTCGCACCGCCATCATTCCGGGCGTCGGAGCAATGCGGCGCGTGCCTTCCAGGTGCGCGACTCGATCTTTTCTTGTGAGGAGCAGATGATGGGCCGATCGGTTTTGAAAATGGTGTCGCTGGCGGTGGCGGGCGTTTGTGTGGCGGGGCTGTCCCTGCAGGCCCAGGCGCAGAACGTGAAGATTGCGCTGGGCATGTCGGGCTGGACGGGCTTCGCGCCGCTCACGCTGGCCGACAAGGCGGGCATTTTCAAGAAGAACGGCCTGGATGTGGAACTCAAGATGATTCCGCAGAAAGACCGCCACCTGGCCCTGGCCTCCGAGGCGATCCAGTGCGCGGCCACCACGGTGGAAACGCATGTGGCCTGGAACGCCAACGGCGTGCCCATCGTGCAGATCTTCCAGATGGACAAGTCCTACGGCGCCGACGGCCTGGCCGTGCGCAACGACGTGAAGGGCTTCGCCGACCTCAAGGGCAAGACCATCGGCGTGAGCGCGCCGGGCACCGCGCCGTACTTCGGCCTGGCCTGGATGCTGAACAAGAACGGCATGACGCTCAAGGACGTGAAGACCGTCTCGCTCGAACCCCAGCCCGCTGCGCAGGCCTTCGTGTCCGGCCAGAACGATGCCGCGATGACCTACGAGCCCTACCTGTCCACCGTGCGCGCCAACCCGCAGGCCGGCAAGATCCTGGCCACCACCATCGACTACCCCATGGTGATGGACACCGTGGGCTGCGCGCCCACCTGGCTCAAGGCCAACGCCAAGGCGGCGCAAGCCCTGGCCAACTCGTATTTCGAGGCGCTGGAGATGATCAAGGCGGACCCCGCCAAGGCCAACGAGATCATGGGCTCGGCCGTCAAGCAAAGCGGCGAGCAGTTCGCCAAGTCGTCGGCCTACCTGCGCTGGCAGGACAAGGCGGCCAACCAGAAGTTCTTCGCCGGCGAGCTGATGCAGTTCATGAAGGAGTCGGTGCCCATCCTGCTGGAGGCTGGCGTGATCCGCAAGGCGCCTGAAAAACTCGAGGCCACCTTCGACGCCAGCTTCATCCAGTGATGGCACGGGAGCCTGCCACCATGCCCGCCACGACTGCCGCCCGCCACCCTGCCGCAGGGCCGTCCCCCAGCGCCCCCGCCGCGCTTCGGGCGGGGCCTGCCCCTGATCCCGTTCGCCGCCGCGCCATGGCGCCGCTCGAGCCCGTCAGCCCACGAGTCCGCTGGGTGCTGGGCCTGGCGTTCTTCGTGGTGTTCATCGCCGTGTGGTCGTTCTTCACGCTGGGCGGCGTCGTGTCGCCCACGTTCCTGGCCAGTCCGACCACCATGCTCAAGGAGGGCGGCCTGCTGTTCACAGAGTACGGCTTTCACAAGGACATCGGCATGACGGTGTGGCGCGTGCTCGGCGGCTTCCTGCTGGCGGCTGTCGTCGCGGTGCCGCTGGGCATCGCCATGGGCGCCTGGAAGCCGGTGGAGGCGTTCTTCGAGCCCTTCGTGTCGTTCTGCCGCTACCTGCCGGCCTCGGCCTTCATCCCGCTGCTCATCCTGTGGGCGGGCATCGGCGAGGCGCAGAAGCTGCTCGTCATCTTCATCGGCTCGGTGTTCCAGATCACGCTGATGGTGGCCGTGACCGTGGGCGGCGCGCGGCGCGACCTGGTCGAGGCGGCTTACACGCTGGGCGCGGGCAACACGGGCATCGTGCGCCGCGTGCTCATTCCCGGCGCGGCGCCCGGCATTGCCGAAACGCTGCGCCTGGTGCTGGGCTGGGCCTGGACCTACGTGATCGTGGCCGAGCTGATCGGCTCGTCGTCAGGCATCGGCCACATGATCACCGACAGCCAGGCGCTGCTGAACACGGGGCAGATCATCTTCGGCATCATCGTGATCGGCGTCATCGGGCTGGTGTCCGACTTCGCCTTCAAGGCGGCCAACCGCCGCCTCTTCGCCTGGAGCACGCTATGACCGCACCGATGCTTTCCGTTCGCGGCGTATCGCGCACCTTCGCCGGTGCGCGCGGCCAGGCCACCCAGGCGCTGCTGCCGGTGGATTTCGAGGTGCGCGAGAACGACTTCGTCACCATCCTCGGGCCGTCCGGCTGCGGCAAATCGACGCTGCTGCGCATCGTGGCGGGGCTGGACTTTCCCACCGCGGGCGAGGTGCTGCTGGACGGCCAGCGCATCGACGGCCCCGGCGCCGACCGCGGCATGGTGTTCCAGAGCTACACGCTGTTTCCGTGGCTGACCATCGAGCAGAACATCCGCTTCGGCCTGCGCGAGCGCGGCATGCCCGAGACGCAGCAAAAGGAGAGGGCGGCGTACTTCATCGCCAAGGTGGGCCTGCGCGGCTTCGAGCAGCACTATCCCAAGCAGCTGTCGGGCGGCATGCAGCAACGCACGGCCATTGCCCGGGCCCTCGCCAACGACCCCAAGATCCTTCTCATGGACGAACCCTTCGGCGCGCTCGACAACCAGACCCGCGTGCTCATGCAGGAGCTGCTGCTGGGCATCTGGGAGGCCGAGCGCAAGACGGTGATGTTCGTCACCCACGACATCGACGAGGCGATCTTCATGGCCAACCGCGTGGCGGTGTTCAGCGCCCGGCCGGGCCGCATCAAGACCGAGCTGGCGGTGGACCTGCCGCACCCGCGGCGCTACCGCGTGAAGACCTCGCCCGAGTTCATGGACCTGAAGGCGCGGCTGACCGAGGAGATCCGCGCCGAGTCCATGGCGGCGGACCTGCATTGAGCCGCTCCAAGAAACCCGCCGACATGAACGCCGCCGCCCTCCGTGCCAACGCCGAAGCCGAGTCCGCTGCCGCGGCGCCGGTGGAGCCCGCGCTGGCGCTGTACCAACAGGTCAAGGAGTTCATCGCCCGCAAGATCCAGGACGGCTCCTGGCGCGCGGGCGACCGGCTGCCCTCCGAGAGCGAGCTGGTGCTGCAGTTCGGCATGTCGCGCATGACCGTCAACCGCGCGCTGCGCGAGCTGTCCGAGCAGGGCCGCATCGTGCGCGTGGCCGGGGTGGGCAGCTTCGTGGCGGAGGACAAGCCGCAGTCCACGCTGCTGCAGATCGCCAACCTGGCCAGCGAGATCCGCCAACGCGGGCACGACTACCGCTGCGACGTGCTCACGGTGGAGCGCGTGTCGGCCTCGATGGAGGTGGCCGCGGCGCTGGACCTGCGCACGGGCGAGTCGGTGTTCCATGCCGTGTGCGTGCACCGCGAGGACGGCGTGGCCGTGCAGCTGGAAGACCGTTATGTGAACCCCCGCGTGGTGCCCACCTTCGCGCAGCAGGACTTCACGCAGCTGCAGCCCTCGGAATTCCTGGTGCGCAATGTGCCGTTCGACCAGGTGGAGCACGTGGTCGATGCCGTGCTGCCCACGCCGGAGCAGGCGCAGCTGCTGGGCATGGAGCCCGCCCAGCCGTGCCTGCTGCTCACCCGCCGCACCTGGAGCCGCGGCGTGCCGGTGACCCTGGTGCGCTGCCTGCACCCCGCCTCGCGCTACCGTCTGGGCAGCCGCTTCCGGGCCGACGGCAATCCGGTGTTCGGATAGCGGGCCGCTGCTTTCATTGGCTTCCTTTTCGCTCGAACCTACTTGTATATACAGGATGAACTTGATGACCGATTCCTCCCCTGAAACCCTGGTGCTGCACCCTGGCCGCGTCACGCTGGGCGAACTGCGGCGCTTGAGCGCGGGCGGCGTGCGCCTGTCGCTCGACCCGGCCGCGCAGGCTGGCATGCAGGCCTCGCTGGCCACGGTGCAGCGCATCGTCGAAGAAGACCAGGTGGTCTATGGCATCAACACCGGCTTCGGCAAGCTCGCCAGCACGAAGATCGCGCACGGCCGGCTGGCCGAACTGCAGCGCAACCTGGTGCTGTCGCACAGCGTGGGCACCGGCGATCCGCTGCCCGACCCGGTGGTGCGCGTGGTGCTGGCCACCAAGGCGGTGAGCCTGGCGCGCGGCCACTCCGGCGTGCGGCCCGCCATCGTCGATGCGCTGCTGGCCCTGGCCAATGCCGACGTGCTGCCCGTGATTCCGGCCAAGGGCTCGGTCGGCGCCTCGGGCGACCTGGCACCGCTGGCCCACCTGGCCTGCGTGCTGATCGGCGAGGGCCAGGCCAAGGTGCAGGGCCGCACGGTGCCGGGCCGCGAGGCCATGGCCGCCATCGGTTGCGAGCCGTTCGTCCTCGGCCCCAAGGAAGGGCTGGCGTTGCTGAACGGCACGCAGGTGTCCACGGCCCTCGCGCTGGCCGGGCTGTTCGGCGCCGAGAGCGTGTTCGCGGCCGGGCTGGTGTCGGGCGCGCTGTCGCTCGAAGCCATCAAGGGCTCGGTCAAGCCGTTCGATGCGCGCATCCACGAAGCGCGCGGCCAGCCGGGGCAGATCGCCGTGGCGGCCGCCGTGCGTGCGCTGCTGGAGGGTAGCGAGATCGATCCGTCGCACCCGCACTGCGGGCGCGTGCAGGACCCGTATTCGATCCGCTGCGTGCCGCAGGTGATGGGCGCGTGCCTCGATAACCTGCAGCATGCCGCGCGCGTACTGCAGATCGAGGCCAATGCCGCCTCGGACAACCCGCTGGTGTTCTCCGAAACGGGCGACGTGATCTCGGGCGGCAACTTCCACGCCGAGCCGGTGGCCTTCGCTGCCGACATCATCGCGCTGGCGGTGGCCGAGATCGGCGCCATCTCCGAGCGGCGCCTGGCGCTGCTGCTGGACACCGGCCTGTCGGGCCTGCCGGCCTTCCTCATCCGCGACAGCGGCGTGAACTCAGGCTTCATGATCGCGCAGGTCACGGCCGCGGCGCTGGCGTCCGAGAACAAGTCGCTGGCCCACCCGGGCAGCGTGGACAGCCTGCCCACCTCGGCCAACCAGGAAGACCATGTGTCCATGGCCACCTACGCCGCGCGGCGCCTGACCGACATGGTGCGCAACACGGCGGTGGTGGTCGGCATCGAGGCCATGGCCGCCACCCAGGGCATCGACTTCGACCGCGTGCCCGCAGCGGGCGCCGCTGCCACCCCGTGGCTGAAAAGCTCGCCGCTCATCGAAGCGCAGATCGCCGCCATCCGCGCGCGCGTTGCCTTCCTGGAGCAGGACCGCTTTCTCGCCACCGACATCGAGGCCATGCGCGGCTGGGCCCAGGAATCCGCCTGGCCCGCGCCCGTGACCGCCCACCTGCCCAGCTTCGTTTCCCAGATTTCGTGAAGGAGCCTTTGCCATGAACGCCAACGACGCCATCCTCTCCACCGCCGCAGCCCCGCTCGCCGACCCCCGCCATGACCCCACGCGCGTGATCCGCGCCCCGCGCGGCAACCAGCTGAACTGCAAGAACTGGTTGGCCGAGGCCGCCTACCGCATGATCCAGAACAACCTGGATGCCGAGGTGGCCGAGCGCCCGCAGGATCTGGTGGTCTACGGGGGCATCGGCCGCGCCGCGCGCGACTGGGCCTGCTACGACCAGATCCTGTCGTCGCTCAAGGTGCTGGAGGCCGACGAAACCCTGCTGATCCAGTCCGGCAAGCCGGTGGGCGTGTTCAAGACGCACGAGAACGCGCCGCGCGTGCTGCTGGCCAACTCCAACCTGGTGCCGAAGTGGGGCACCTGGGAACACTTCAACGAACTGGACCGCAAGGGCCTGTTCATGTACGGCCAGATGACGGCCGGCAGCTGGATCTACATTGGCAGCCAGGGCATCGTGCAGGGCACGTTCGAGACCTTCGTCGAAGCCGGCCGCCAGCACTACGACAACGACCTCTCCGGCAAGTGGATCCTCACGGCGGGCTTGGGGGGCATGGGCGGCGCGCAGCCCCTGGCCGCCACGCTGGCCGGCGCCGTGTCGCTCAATATCGAGTGCCAGCAAAGCAGCATCGACTTTCGCCTGCGCACGCGCTACGTGGACAAGCAGGCGCGCGACATCGACCATGCGCTGGAGTTGATCCGGCAGCACTGCGACGCGAAGGAGGCCGTCTCCATCGCACTGCTGGGCAACGCGGCTGAGGTGCTGCCCGAACTGGTGCGCCGCGCGAAGGCGGGCGGTTGCAAGCCCGACCTGGTGACAGACCAGACCTCCGCCCACGACCTGATCCACGGCTACCTGCCCGCCGGCTGGACGGTGCCGCAATGGCAGGCCGCGATGAAGGACCCGGCGCAGCATGCCGCCCTGACGAAGGCCGCCGCCCAGTCGTGCGCGGTGCACGTGCAGGCCATGCTGGACTTCCAGGCCATGGGCATTCCCACGGTGGACTACGGCAACAACATCCGCCAGGTGGCGTTCGACGAGGGGGTGAAGAACGCCTTCGACTTCCCCGGCTTCGTGCCCGCCTACATCCGCCCGCTGTTCTGCGAGGGCAAGGGCCCGTTCCGCTGGGTGGCGCTGTCGGGCGACCCGGAGGACATCTACAAGACCGATGCCAAGATCAAGGAGCTGTTCCCCGACAACCACCACACGCACCGCTGGCTGGACATGGCGCGCGAGCGGATCGCCTTCCAGGGCCTGCCCGCGCGCATCTGCTGGCTGGGCCTGGGCGAGCGCCACAAGGCGGCGCTGGCCTTCAACGAAATGGTCAAGAGCGGCGAACTAAAGGCGCCCATCGTCATCGGCCGCGACCACCTGGACACCGGTTCGGTGGCCAGCCCCAACCGCGAGACCGAGGCCATGAAGGACGGCACCGACGCGGTGAGCGACTGGCCGCTGCTGAACGCGCTGCTCAACACGGCGGGCGGCGCCACGTGGGTGAGCCTGCACCACGGCGGTGGCGTGGGCATGGGCTACTCGCAGCATGCCGGCGTGGTCATCGTGGCCGACGGCACCGATGAGGCGGCCGCGCGCCTGGGCCGCGTGCTGTGGAACGACCCGGCCTCGGGCGTGATGCGGCATGCCGACGCGGGCTACGACATCGCGGTGGCCACCGCACGCAGGCAGGGCCTGAACCTTCCCATGGTGCGCTGAGGCCTCCGCAGGGCCGCCGGAAAACGGAATTTCGGCATTCCGCGAGAAAAAAGGAGAACCCCATTCCCAATGGCCGGGAATGGGGGCGTGTGCTCCCGGGCCGCTTCCTTCGATACTGAACGCATGACCCGAAGTGCATTGCCCAGCGCCGTTGCGACGTCCGACCGAGTGCTCCAGGTGCTGGCCGTGCTGGCCCAGCAGGGCAGGGCGATGGCCGCGACCGAGCTCATGGAGCACACCGGCATGGCGCGCAGCACGCTGTACCGCCAGCTCGCGCGCTTGAAGCGCTGGGGCTTCGTGCTGGAAAGCGATGGCGGCTATGCGCCGGGCCCTTTGAGCCTTCAGCTGGCCCTCGGCTTCGACCTGGCTTCGCACCTGGTGCGGCAGGCGCGCCCCGGCATGGTGGAGCTGTCGCAGCAGTCGCAGGAAAGCGTCGGCCTGATCGTCGCGGTGAACGACCAGGCCATCTGCCTGGACATGGTGGAAAGCCACCATTCGCTGCGCTGCTCGTTCGAAAAGGGTCGCAGCGTGCCGCTGCGCACGGGCGCCTCGGCCAAGTGCGTGCTGGCCCATCTGCCGCCCGCCGCGCGCGATGCGGTGCTCGACAGCCAGTGGGGCACGGGCACGCCCGAGCGCGAG
>NZ_BAAJYS010000130.1:0-10173 GCF_057543315.1 Acidovorax sp. KPB24-07 | reverse complement strand
CAAGAAGCCCTGGGGCGCGATGCTCGGCGGCCTGGCCGCGGGCCTGGGCCTGGCCTGGCTGGCCCACTCGCTCGGCCTGGGCGCGGGCTTCGGCCAGTTCCTGCTGATCGCGCTGCTGGCGCTGGGGGCCTTCGCCGTGTTCCGCATGTTCATGCGGTCGCGCAAGCCCGCCGAAGGCGGTGGCGCAGGCCACTCGCCCTTCGCCTTCCAGGGCGCCGGCGGCGGTGCTGCTTCGCCGGCCGAGGCGCAGATGCCCCGCCAGTACAGCCCGCAGAACGTGGGCAACGATGCCTCCGCGCGGCCCTTCGAGCGCAGCAGCATGGCCTTCGACGCCTCGCGCCAGAGCGGCGGTGGCTCCGGCGTGGTGATCGGCTCGGCGCTGGCAGGCTCGCAGAACTGGGGCGTGCCCGAGGGCTTCGACACCGAAGGCTTCCTGACCGCGGCCAAGCGCAACTTCATCACGCTGCAAGGCGCCTGGGACCGTTCCGACATCGCCGCGCTCCGTTCGATGATGACGGACAGCATGGTGGAGGAGATCCGCACCCAGCTGAGCGAGCGCGAGTCGCTGCGCGGCGCCAGCCAGCCCAACCACACCGACGTGGTCATGCTGGAGGCACAGCTGCTGGGCATCGAGGACCTGGGCGATGGCTACATGGCCAGCGTGGAGTTCTCCGGCATGATCCGCGAGGAACTCTCGGCCGGCCCGAGCCCGTTCCGCGAGGTGTGGAACATGACCAAGCCCAAGAGCGGCGGCAGCGGCTGGCTGGTGGCCGGGGTGCAGGCCCTGCAGTAACCGGCCGCAATGGCGCGGCGGGCGCGGGGGTAAAGCCCTCGGTGCCGCGCCCAGTTCGGGGAATAATCGGGGACTATGGCAACACAGTCCCCTTTTTCATTCCTGGATGGGCTTTTCGAGCGCATCGCCGCAGGCCCGCAGCCACCGCAGTGGCTGGTGCACGAGGTGCAGCACCGCCTGGTGCTGTTCCTCAACCACGTGCTCATGCAGGAGCCCGAGGCCATGGACCGCCTCGTGCGCCAGAAGGGGCGCGTGGCGCGGGTGCAGTGGCGGGTCTATTCCATGGCCCTGCAGATCACCCCGGCCGGGCTGCTCGACCTGGCCCCCGAGGGCCAGGTGCCGGACCTGCGCCTGGAGGTGATCGAGACCTCTCCCCTGTCGCTGGCCCAGACCGCGCTGCGCGGTGACAAGCCCGGCATCCGCATCGAAGGCGACGTGCAGCTGGCCGCCGACATCAACTGGCTGGTGGACCACGTGCGCTGGGACGTCGAGGAAGACCTGGCCCGCGTGATCGGCGATGCGCCGGCCCATGCCATCGGCTCGGCGGCCCGCCGCGCCGCGCAGGCGCTGCGCCAGTTCGTCGGCGCACGCCGGGCGTCCTCCGCCGGCGAGGCCGGCGGTACCGACCGATTCGCACCATGAGTCGTTTCCTTCGCGGCGTCACCATCGTCTGGGTGGTGCTGCGCTATGGGCTGGACGAGCTGGTCCTGACGAGCTTCCAGAAGCCCTGGCTGCGCCTGGTGGCGCGCATCGTGTCGATCGGCCGCAACCTGGACGCCCCGCGCGGACAGCGCCTGCGCGAGGCGCTGGAGCGGCTGGGCCCGATCTTCGTGAAGTTCGGCCAGGTGCTCTCCACCCGGCGCGACCTGATGCCGCCCGACATCGCCGACGAGCTGGCGCACCTGCAGGACCGTGTGCCGCCCTTCGATCCCGACGTGGCGGTGGCCACCATCGAGCGCGCCTTCCGCCGCCCGCTGGCTGAGGTGTTCGTGTCGTTCGACCGGGTGCCGATCGCCAGCGCGTCCATCGCCCAGGTGCACTTCGCGGTCGTGCGCGACCGCAAGGGTGTCGAGCGCGAGGTGGCCGTCAAGGTGCTGCGCCCGGGCATGCTGCCCGTGATCGAGAACGACCTGGGCCTGATGCGCCTGATGGCCGGGTGGGTGGAGAGCCTGTCGGCCGACGGCAAGCGGCTCAAGCCCCGCCAGGTGGTGGCCGAATTCGACAACTACCTGCACGACGAGCTGGACTTGGTGCGCGAGGCCGCCAATGCCGCGCAGCTGCGCCGCAACATGCAGGGGCTCGAACTGGTGCTGATCCCCGAGATCCTCTGGGACTTCTGCCATGCCGAGGTGCTGGTGATGGAGCGCATGAAGGGCGTGCCCATCAACCAGATCGAACGCCTTCGGGCCGCGGGGGTGGACATCCCCAAGCTGGCGCGCGACGGGGTCACGATCTTCTTCACCCAGGTGTTCCGCGACGGCTTCTTCCACGCCGATATGCACCCGGGCAACATCCAGGTGAGCCTGGAGCCGGAGACCTTCGGGCGCTACATCTCGCTGGACTTCGGCATCGTCGGCACGCTGACCGAGTTCGACAAGGAATACCTCGCGCAGAACTTCACGGCGTTCTTTCGCCGCGACTACAAGCGCGTGGCGGAGCTGCACATCGAAAGCGGCTGGGTGCCGGCCCACACGCGCGTGAACGAGCTGGAGGCGGCCATCCGCACCGTGTGCGAGCCGTACTTCGACCGCCCGCTCAAGGAGATCTCGCTCGGCATGGTGCTGATGCGGCTGTTCCAGACCTCGCGGCGCTTCCATGTGGAGATCCAGCCGCAGCTGGTGCTGCTGCAAAAGACGCTGCTCAACATCGAGGGCCTGGGACGCCAGCTCGACCCCGACCTGGACCTGTGGAGCACCGCCAAGCCGTTCCTCGAAAAGTGGATGCTCGACCAGATGGGGCCGCAGCGCCTGTGGCGCGAGCTGCGCGCCGAGGCGCCGCGCTTTGCCAAGATGCTGCCTGAGCTGCCGCGCCTGCTGCACGGCTACCTGCGCGAGC
Source organism: Acidovorax sp. KPB24-07 (assembly GCF_057543315.1). Taxonomy (NCBI): domain Bacteria; kingdom Pseudomonadati; phylum Pseudomonadota; class Betaproteobacteria; order Burkholderiales; family Comamonadaceae; genus Acidovorax; species Acidovorax sp. KPB24-07. The sequence continues at coordinate 7,325 of NZ_BAAJYS010000130.1, read as the reverse complement.
GGCCGCACGACCACCGGCGCGAGCTGCTGGAACTGCTGGCCGCGCAAAAGCGCACCAACCGCCTGCTGCAGAGCCTGATCTACGGTGGCATGGGATTTGTATTGGGGCTGCTGGCGATGCAGCTGCTGATCCGCGTGCGGCTCTTCTAGCCTTTTTCCGACCCCTCCCTTTCCCCTTACCCCTCCCTACGCGACATACGAGGAGCATGCCGTGCTGTTGACCCTGGTCATTGTCTATCTGCTGATCACCATCGCCATCGGCCTGCTCGCGGCGCGGCGGGTGAAGAACTCGGCGGACTTCGCCATCGCCGGGCGGCACCTGCCGCTGTACATGATCGTGACGACCACGTTCGCCACGTGGTTCGGTTCCGAGACGGTGCTGGGCATTCCGGCCAAGTTCATCGAGGGCGGGCTGGGCAACGTGGTGGAAGACCCGTTCGGCGCGGGCTTCTGCCTGATCCTCGTGGGGCTGTTCTTCGCGGCGCGCCTGTACCGCATGACGCTGCTGACCATCAGCGACTACTACCGCGAGCGCTACGGCCGCGCGGTCGAGATCGTGTGCTCGCTCATCATCATGCTGAGCTACCTGGGCTGGGTGTCGGCGCAGGTGACGGCGCTGGGCCTGGTGTTCAACCTGCTGTCCGGCGGTGCCATCAGCATTCCGATGGGCATGACCATCGGGGTGATCTCCATCCTGGCCTACACGCTGTTCGGCGGCATGTGGTCGGTGGCGGTGACGGACTTCATCCAGATGATCATCCTGGTGGGCGGGCTCACGATCATCGCGGTCTTCGCCGGCAACATGGCCGGCGGGGCGGACAAGGTGATCGAGCTGGCCAGCAGCCGCGACCTGTTCCGCTTCCTGCCCGAGCCCAAGCTGCACGACATTCTGTTCTTCATCGCGGCGGGCATCACGATGATGTTCGGCTCCATTCCGCAGCAGGACGTGTTCCAGCGCGTCATGTCGGCCAACAACATCCGGGCGGCCACGCGCGGCCCGGTGATCGGCGGCATCTGCTACATCCTGTTCGCCTTCGTGCCCATGTTCCTGGTGGCCAGCGCGCTCATCATCATGCCGACCGAAACGGCCGAACTGCTCAAGGACGACCCGCAGAAGGTGCTCCCCACGCTGGTGCTGCAGAAGATGCCGTTCATCATGCAGGTGTTCTTCTTTGGTGCGCTGCTGTCCGCCCTCAAGTCCACGGCCTCGGCCACGCTGCTGGCGCCCAGCGTCACGTTCACCGAGAACATCTGGCGCCAGTTCCGTCCGAACGGCACCGACAGCGACCGCCTGCGCACCATGCGCATCAGCACGCTGGTGTTCAGCGCCCTGGTGCTGGCCTATTCGATCCACATGCAGGGCACGTCGATCTATGAACTGGTGTCGGGTGCCTACCAGGTGCCGCTGGTGGGCGCCTTCGTGCCGCTGGTCTTCGGCCTCTATTGGAAGCGCGCGACGACCCAGGGCGCCATCCTGGCCATCATCGCGGGCCTGTCGTCGTGGCTGCTGTTCCTGGCCACGCCGGCCGGCGCCGTGTTCCCGGCCCAGCTGGCGGGCGTGCTGGCCGCCACGGCGGGCATGCTGATCGGTTCGCTGGCGCCGCAGGGGCTGCGCAACGTGCGCGCTTCGCACCACCCGGTGGCAGGGGCGGAGCAGGCGTGAAGGGGGTTGGGACGCGGTGCCTATAATTGAAGGTTTTGCACTTTCCATCGCACACGCTCAAGATGCCTATCTATGCTTATAAATGCGGTTCCTGTGGCCACGCCAAGGATGTGCTGCAAAAAATCTCGGACGCCCCCCTCACGGTGTGTCCGGCCTGCGGGGCCGAGGCCTTCACCAAGCAGGTGACGGCGGCCGGCTTCCAGCTCAAGGGCTCGGGCTGGTACGTGACCGATTTCCGGGGCGGCAACAGCGGTGCGGGCGGCTCCAAGCCCGACGCCACGGCCCCCGCCGCCGCATCGCCCGCCAGCGACAGCGCCCCCAAGAAGGAATCCGCCAGCCCGGCGCCCGCGCCGGCCGCCAGCAGTTCCGACACCAAGAAGAACTGAACGGCCCCGGATGTCCGCTTTGCGCAAATGGCTGTTCACCGGCCTTCTGGTCATCGTTCCCGGCGTCATCACGGCCTGGGTGCTGAACTGGATCGTGAGCACGCTCGACCAGACCCTGCAGATCCTGCCCGGCTCCTGGCAGCCCGACAAGCTGCTGGGCTTTCACATTCCCGGCTTCGGGGTGCTGCTCACCCTGGGCATCCTGCTCGCGGTCGGCGCGCTCACCAGCAACTTCGCGGGGCGCAAGCTGGTGGAGTGGGGCGATGCCCTGGTGAGCCGCATCCCGGTGGTGCGCTCGATCTACTCCAGCGTCAAGCAGGTGTCGGACACGCTCTTTTCCGAGGGCGGCAACGCCTTTCGCACCGCCGTGCTGGTGCAGTGGCCGCGCGAGGGCGTGTGGACGGTGGCGTTCATCACCGGCACGCCGAGCGGTGAAGTGGCGGCCTACCTGCGCGATGAATACGTGAGCGTCTATGTTCCCACCACCCCCAACCCGACGGGCGGTTACTTCGTGATCCTGCGCAAGAGCGATTGCATCGAACTCGAAATGAGCGTCGATGCGGCACTCAAGTACATCGTCTCCATGGGGGTGGTCGCACCCCCGGATCTCACGCCGCCCGATTCCCGATAACACCTCGTCGCATGCCCGCTTGCCGCGGGCGTGCGGAAACCTTGTCGCGCTCCACGAGGGCGCAGGAAGACTCTCCAATGGCCATGCGTTCCCACTACTGCGGTCTCGTCACCGAAGCCCTCCTGGGCCAAACCGTCACCCTCGCGGGCTGGGTGAACCGCCGCCGCGACCATGGCGGCGTGATCTTCATCGACCTGCGCGACCGCGAAGGCTACGTGCAGGTGGTGTGCGACCCCGACCGCGCCGAGATGTTCAAGACGGCCGAAGGCGTGCGCAACGAGTTCTGCGTGCAGGTCAAGGGCCTGGTGCGCGCGCGCCCCGAGGGCACGACCAACGACAGCCTCAAGAGCGGCAAGATCGAGGTGCTGTGCCATGAGCTGAACGTGCTCAACCCCTCGGTCACGCCCCCCTTCCAGATCGACGAGGAAAACCTGTCGGAAACCACGCGCCTCACGCACCGCGTGCTGGACCTGCGCCGCCCGTACATGCAGAACAACCTGATGCTGCGCTACCGCGTGTCGATGGAGGTGCGCAAGTTCCTCGACGCCAACGGTTTCGTGGACATCGAAACCCCCATGCTCACCAAGAGCACGCCCGAAGGCGCGCGCGATTACCTGGTGCCCAGCCGCGTGCACGACGGCCAGTTCTTCGCGCTGCCGCAGTCGCCCCAGCTGTTCAAGCAGCTCTTGATGGTGGCTGGCTTCGACCGCTACTACCAGATCACCAAGTGCTTCCGCGACGAAGACCTGCGCGCTGATCGCCAGCCCGAGTTCACCCAGATCGATATCGAAACGTCGTTCATGGAAGAGCAGGACATCCGCGACATGTTCCAGGGCATGATCAAGACGGTGTTCCAGAACACGCTGGGCGTGGACCTGGGCGAGTTCCCGGTCATGACGTACCAGGACGCGGCCTACCGTTACGGCTCCGACAAGCCCGACCTGCGCGTGAAGCTCGAATTCACCGAGCTGACCGAGGTGATGAAGGACGTGGACTTCAAGGTGTTCTCGGGCGCTGCCAACATGAAGGGCGGCCGTGTGGTGGCCCTGCGCGTGCCCGGCGGCGCGCGCGAGACCGGCGGCCTCTCGCGCGGCGAGATCGACGGCTACACCGAGTTCGTGAAGATCTACGGCGCCAAGGGCCTGGCCTACATCAAGGTCAACGAGCTGGCCAAGGGGCGCGACGGTCTGCAGTCGCCCATCGTCAAGAACATCCATGACGCGGCCATCGCCGAGATCCTCAAGCGCAGCGGCGCACAGGACGGCGACCTGCTGTTCTTCGGCGCCGACAAGGAAAAGGTCGTCAACGACGCCATCGGCGCGCTGCGCATCAAGATCGGCCACAGCGAGTTCGGCAAGAAGAACGGCCTGTTCGAGGACCGCTGGGCGCCTCTGTGGGTGGTGGACTTCCCGATGTTCGAGTTCGACGAGGACTCCCAGCGCTACACCGCCGTGCACCATCCCTTCACCGCGCCCAAGGACGGCCACGAGGACTGGATGGTCACCGCACCCGAAAAGTGCATCTCCAAGGGCTACGACATGGTGCTCAATGGCTGGGAGATGGGCGGCGGCTCCGTCCGTATCCACCGCGCCGACGTGCAGCAGAAGGTGTTCGACGCCCTCAAGATCACGCCCGAGGAAGCGCAGCAGAAGTTCGGCTTCCTGCTGGACGCCCTGCAGTACGGCGCGCCACCGCACGGCGGCCTGGCCTTTGGCCTGGACCGCATCGTCACGCTGATGACGGGCGCCGAGTCGATCCGCGACGTGATCGCCTTCCCCAAGACGCAGCGTGCGCAGTGCCTGCTGACGCAGGCGCCGAGCCCGGTGGACGAAAAGCAGCTGCGCGAGCTGCACATCCGCCTGCGCAACCCCGACGCCGTCAAGGCGGCCTGATCCGTCCAGGCGCACGGCCGATCCCCCGGGACCGCTGAAGCGATGGACCCCCAAGCGGCAGGAGCGTCATGTTCCTGCCGCTTTTTTCATTGAAGGACGCGTTGATGCAAACCCGCAAAGTGACCCGGCTCTCCGTGACCCTGCTGGCCCTGGTGGCTGCGCTGGCCGGCTGTGGCGAGAAGAAGACCGAGCTGGGGCAGGGCGGCTCCGTCGTCACCGGCTCGGCCGGCCCGGAAGGGGCGCGCAACGCCGCGCGCGAACTGGTGCGCTGCGACGCGCCCGTGGCCACGCTGGCGCTGGCCGAGAACCCGAACGGCTACATCATGGGGTCGGGCTACCAGTTGCCGGCCTCGCCCGTGCCGCTGATCAAGCTGCTGGCGCAGCAAAGCGGCTGCTTTCGCGTGGTGGACCGTTCCGCCGGCCTGCGGGGCACGGTGCAGGAGCAGGACCTGAAGGACGCGGGCGTTCTGCGCAAGAACTCCACGGTGCAAAAGGGCCGGGGCTACGAGGCGCAGTACACGCTCACGCCCAGCCTCACGTTCAGCGAGCAGGACGCGGGCCGCGGGCTGTCCGGCGTCATCGCCATGATTCCGGTGCTGCGCGACATCGCGGGCCTGGCCGGCCTGGTGGAGCAGGTCAAGTTCAAGGAAGCGCAGACGGCCCTGCTGCTGTCCGACAACGAGACCACCGAGCAGGTGGCGGCCTCCACGGGCGCGGCGCGGTCCACCGACCTGGGCGTGGGCGGGCTGGTGTTCGGCAAGCTGGGCGGGGCGGCCGGCGCGGGCTGGAGCAATACCAACGAGGGCAAGGTGATCGCCGCGGCCTTCCTGGATGCGCACAACCAGCTCGTCACGCAGGTGCGCGCGCTGCAGGCCAAGGAAATGCCGCCGCCCGTGGCCACGGCACGCCAATCCTCGGGACGCTGACGCGCCGGGCGCAGCGACTCGGGGGGCACCGGATCGCCCGAGTGGGTGATGGGGCAGGGAAGGCGGAACAGGGTGCGGGGGTGTGGCACGCATTGTGCTGCTGTCTTCGGCCCCGTCGTGCAGGCCCTGCCTGGATGGCAGAGGGCAAACCCCATGCCGATGGCATGCGGTTTGCGCCATGCATGCATCACAATCTGGGCCATCGCCCAGGCAAAAGGACTTCCTGTGTCTCACGCGTCTCCCTTTCTGGCCACCCCCGAGCAATGGTTACGGTACATGCCGGCGGCGCAGCACCAGCGACAGGAATTGAGACTGGTCGAAAACGCATGGGACCACCTGTCCTTGCTGTCATCCCTGTCGCTGCTGTCGTCCAAGGCCTCCTCCGGCCATGATCTGGCGCAGGCCCGCAGGGACTTCGCCGCGCTGTCGGCCGACCTGATGCGCGGCCTGGCCGGCGAGGCGCTCAAGAACCGGATCAGCGATCTCGCCTCGCGCGCCCAGGTCTGCATCGATGTGCTGGTGCGCAACCTCTTCGAGCGCACGGCCGACATCGGCTTTTTCGCCACCGACGTGGGCGTGGCCGAATTCCTGGGACATCCCGACCCCGGCACCCGCCCCGCCATCGCCGCCCGGCTGCGCGAGTACGCCGACAAGTACACGGTCTACGGCAACATCTTCCTGTTCGACACCGCTGGCCGGCCGTGCGCCCAGTTGCATGCGGTGGAGCCGATCGCCTCCGAGGCGCAGCGGCAGGCTGACCAGGCGTTTCTGCTGTCGGTGCTGCAAAGCCATGCGCCCTATGCCGAGCACTACGCGGTGCACGGTTTCAGCGGCGAGGCTGGCAAGACGCTCATGTACGCCCGGCGCGTGGATTTCGAGGGGCATGCGGCGGGTGTGCTGTGTCTGCAGTTCAAGCTGGCCGACGAAATGCCGGCCATCTTCGCCTCGGTGCAGGACGGCGGTCGCCCGCAGGGCCAGGGCTGCGACGCCGTGCTCGCGCTCACGGATGGCCAGGGCCGCGTGCTGGTGTCCAGCGACCCGCTGCAGCTGCCGGCCGGCTGGCCGGTGCCGCAGGCCGCGGCCGCCGGTGTGCAACCGATCCACCATGCGAGCCGGCGCTACCTGATGGTCGTGCGCGATGCCGAGGGCTTCCAGGGCTATGCCGGGCCGGGCTGGCGCGGCGTGGCGCTGCTTCCCCTGGACGTGGCTTTCGACGAGGCGGCCCAGAGCGATGCCGGCGCTTTTCCCGTCGAACTGGCAGGCCATGCCGATGTGCTGTCGCAGGAACTGCGCGATATTCCGGCGCGCTCGGCCACCATCCAGTCGGCGCTGGAGCGCTCGGTGTGGAACGGCCTGCTGGACCTGCACCAGCTCGGTGGCGACGCGGCGGCGCCTCGCGAGCTGCAATTCGCCAAGACCTTGCTGTCCGAGATTGGCGCCACCGCCCGCAAGACGGCGCTGGCCTTCGCCAGTGCCCTGCAGGACCTGTACGGCGTGGTCATGCGTTCGCTGCTGAGCGATGCCCGGGGCCGCGCGTCGCTGGCGATGCAGATCCTGGACCGCAACCTGTACGAGCGGGCCAACGACTGCCGCTGGTGGGCGTTGACGCCGCAATTCGCCCGCACCCTGGAGGCCGGCACGCCGGGCTGCGAACAGGCCACCGCGGTGCTGCAGGGCATCAACCGGCTCTACACCGTGTACGCCTGCCTGGTGCTGTTCGACCGCGAGGGCCGCGTGGTGGCCGTCTCCCAGCCCGGCCAGGCGCGGCAGGTGGGCACGTCACTGGACGAGGAATGGGTCGGCCGCTGCCTGCGCCTGCAGGGCAGCC
>NZ_BAAJYS010000129.1:0-10466 GCF_057543315.1 Acidovorax sp. KPB24-07 | reverse complement strand
CACCGCATGCCCAGCCCCGAGCAGCGCAAGGCGCACATGGAGCAGCGCGCCAACGCCCTGCAGCAAAAGCTGCAGCTCACCCCGGCCCAGCAGCCCGCCTGGGACACCTTCAAGGCCGCGATGCAGCCGCAGGAGCGCGGCGCGCGGCTCGATCCCAAGGGCCTCGACCAGCTGACCACGCCCGAGCGCATCGACCGCATGCGGGCCATGCGCGCCCAGCACAGCGCGGAGGCCGACCGCCGCGATGAAGCCACCAAGGCGTTCTACGCCACGCTGACCCCGGCGCAGCAAAAGACCTTCGACCAGGAAAGCCGCCGCATGCACCGCCACCCTGGCATGGGCGGCCCACGCGATGGTGAACGCGGCAAGGACGGACGCCACGGCGGCCCGCGCGGCGAACGCCCGGCCGTGCCGCCGGTGCCCGCACCCGCGCCGCAGTAAGCGACCGGTCCGGGAGGGTTTGCGCACAGTCTGGATATCTCTGCATACCCCCCGGTCAGATCCCGACCGATCAGTACGGTTGAGGCGACTGCCTACAACACGCCCCCCCGATGGGCGGAATACAGTGGGTTACACACGTTGTGCAAATCCACAGTCATTCCATCGAGGGAATTTCCATGCCGATCACCCACCTCCTGCGTTCCCGCGCCCTGCTGCGCGGGAACGCTTTTTTCCTGGCGCTGGCCTGCGTCGCCGGCGCAGGCGCCGTTCACGCCCAGCCTTCGGGCACCAGCCCGTCCGTCTACGTGCAAGGCGGCTGGGCAGAACACCAGACCGATTCCGCCGCCGTGGGTGTGACGCTGCCCTGGAACTGGCAGAGCGAGCTGTGGGGCCATGAAGTGCGCGGCTACTGGGACATTTCCGCCAGCCGCTGGTCGTACAACGGGGTCAATGGCTCGGGCGACCTGACCGTGGTCGGCTTCACCCCCACCTTCCGCCTGCGCCCGGACAACGGCCGCGCCAACTGGTTCTGGGAAGGGGGCGTCGGCATCACGTATGCCGACCGCAAGTACCACACCCCCGACAAGGAGTTCAGCACCCGCTACAACTTCGGTTCCCACCTGGGCGTGGGCTACAGCCTGGGCGCGCAGCGCCAGCACGAGATCGTGCTGCGGGTGCAGCACCTGTCCAACGCGGGCATCAAGAAGCCCAACCCGGGCGAGAACTTCGTGCAGCTGCGCTACGCGTACCACTTCTGATCCCTGCCTGTTTCATCCATGCCAACAAGGGCCCTTCGGGGCCCTTTTTCTTTGGCCGATGCCGATCCGGGGCGCATTGTGGACAAGCCTGGGGACATTTCCAGAGCAACCCATGGGTTATCCACAGAAGACGCCGAGGCGCCGAAGTTGTTGTCGCCCGGCATGCGGGTTCACCCGGCCAGCACCACAGGGTTTGCGACCATCCAAGTGCTTGGCAGCGTTGAGGAAATCGGCCTTGTCCACAGAAACGGGGCTCCTCTACTACTACTGCTATGTATTGATAGAACCTTTAATGGAATAACAAGGAACCTCCGGGCCGCCGAAAACCGACCGCCGCGCTCCTTGTCCGAGGCCACCCGGGCCCGGCGCAAAACGAAGGCATCCCGCCCGCCGTGGGAAAAGAAAAAGGGAAGGGAAAGAAAAAGAAGAAGGGGGCGAACGCCTCGCCGTCCGATCGACGGGCTGCGCCCGATCCATGGTCGGCAGGTGTCCGACCTGGCGACATCGCCCGGAAGGGGGCTGCTTTCGCGCCAACGGGCGAAAAAGGGCAGCCACAGGAACAAGTCTGTGGATATTTCCCGCACAACCGGCCACTTGTCCACAGCGAAAGGCGATGCGCCGGTTTTGTCCCCGCCGCCGCGACAGCGGGAGCCGGGTGCCGCCCACAAGGTTCACGGCATCGCAAGTCCGTTGATCCGCAACGGAAAAATGCAGTTGTCCACAGTTGGAGGCCGTGCTTACTACGACTACTATGGATTGATAAAGACATTAAGGAGAAGACAGAAAAAAACCGTCGCCCGCGGCCCGCCCCGGATGGCGAGGAGGTTTGGCAGAACGATGCGCGTGGCGCAGGAAGGCGCCAGGGGCCTTCGGCACAGCGGAGGCAGGGGGAGGGGCCACCCGGCGCGTGGAAGGCCGCCCAGCCGCCCGGCAGGGGCCTGCCGGGGGCTGTCAGAGGAAAAAGATCAGACGGGCGCGTTCCGCAGGAAGCGCTCGAGCACGTCGGCCGGCAGCGGCCGGCTGAAGAAATAGCCCTGGTAGAGCTGGCAGCCCGCCTGGGCCAGGCGGTTGCGCTGGGCGCCGGTCTCGACGCCTTCGGCGATGACGTTCAGGCCCAGGCTGCGCGAGAGCGCGATGATGGTGTCCACGATGGCCGCATCGTTGGGATCGCTGAGCAGGTCGCGCACGAAGCTCTGGTCGATCTTGAGCTGGTCCAGTGGCATGCGCTTGAGGTAGCTCAGGGAGGAGTAGCCGGTGCCGAAGTCGTCCAGCGAGAAACCTACCCCATGGGCGCGCAGCGCCGACATGGTGGCGATGGTGGTTTCCATGTCGTCCACGAAGAGGCTTTCGGTCAGCTCCAGCTTGAGCTGGTCGGCCGGCGCCCCGGTGAACACCAGCGCACGCACCACGTCGTCCACGAAGCCCGCGTGGTGGAACTGGCGCGAGCTCACGTTCACCGCCATGGTGAGGTGCGACAGGGAGGGCTCGTCCTGCCAGCTGGCCAGCAAGGTGCAGGCGGTGTGCAGCACCCAGCGGCCCAGGGGCAGCACGAGGCCGGTTTCCTCGGCCAGGGGGATGAAATCGCCTGGCGGCACCATGCCCCGCTTGGCATGCGGCCAGCGCACCAGCGCCTCCACCCCCACCACGCGGTTCATCGTGTCCACCTGGGGCTGGTAGTGCAGCAGGAATTCCTCGCGGGCGATCGCCGTGCGCAGGTCGTCTTCCAGCGCGGCCCGGGCCGTCACCACGGCCTGCATGCCGGGGTCGAAAAAGCGCAGGGTGTTGCGGCCGGCGGTCTTGGCCTGGTACATGGCCAGGTCCGCCTGCTTGAGCAGCTCGCCCACGGTGGACTGGCCGTCGGTGAACGGGGCGACGCCGATGCTGGGCGTGCTGCGGTACTGGTAGCCGTCCAGGGCATAGGGGGCGCTCAGCACCGACAGGATCTTCTCGCCCACCACGCGGGCGCTCACGGCCAGTTCGTCGGGCCGGGGGCTGAGCGCCTCGATCATCACCACGAACTCGTCGCCGCCCAGCCGCGCCACGGTATCGACGGTGCGCACGCAGGTGTTCAGCCGCTGCGCCACCTGCTGCAGCAGCAGGTCGCCCTTGTCGTGGCCGAGCGTGTCGTTCAGCGTCTTGAAGTTGTCCAGGTCGATGAACAACAGCGCCCCGCCCTGGCGCTGGCGCTGCGCCGTGGCCAGGGCCTGGTGCATGCGGTCCATGAGCAGCATGCGGTTGGGCAGGCCGGTGAGCGAGTCGAAGAACGCCAGGCGCTGGATCTCGCGCTCGGTGGCCTTGCGGTGGCCGATGTCGGTGTGGATGGCCAGGATGGATTCGGGCTGGCCGCCCTCGTCGCGCACCAGGGTCCAGCGGCCTTCCACGTCGATCGCATGCCCGTCCTGGTGGAACTGCACGATCTCGCCCGTCCACTCGCCCTGGGCCAGGGTGGCCTCGGTGGCGCGCAGGAATTCGGTGGCGTTCTGGTAGAGCAGCGTGTCGATGGTGCGGCCCAGCACCTGCGCCTGCGACCAGCCGTACATGCGTTCCGCGCCCTGGTTCCAGAACGTGATGCGGTGCTCCAGGTCGCGCACGATGATGGCGTCGCGGGCCTTGTCCAGCAGCGAGGCCTGGCGCCGGATGTGGGCGTCCGATGCCTGGCGGGCCATTTCGGCGGTGGCGCGCGCCGCGAAGATGCGCAAGGTCGAGGAGACCAGCGCCGGCCGCTCCAGCGGCTCGCGGAAGATCACGAAGATCAGCCCGATGGGCCGCCCCTCGGCGTCGCGCAGCTGCTGGCCCACGTAGCTTTGGGCGCCCAGCGCCGCGACGGGTGAGCGCGGGTACAGCTCGCAGACGCCGGATGTGACCACGTATTCCGCCTCGGTCGCCAGCCGCAGGCTGGGCGTGCCCTCCAGCGAATACTCGGCATTGGGCTGCACCACGCCATCCTGCACGCGCGAGAGCGTGATGGCGCGCGGCGGCTGTCCCTCCACCGGCGGCAGCAGCCGCGTCACGCAGCCGGCCTGTGCGCCCAGGGCGTCCGCCATGTTGCTGGCCAGCTGCTTGAAGAATTCGGTCCCGGTGCTGGCCGAGATGGCAGCGGCGGCCTTGAGCACCACGCTCTGCAGGCGCTGCTGGTCCTGGCGGGTGCGCAGGCTCTCGATGCCGAAGGCCAGGTCGTTGGCCAGCTGCTGCAGCAGTTCGGTCTCCTCGGAGCCGATCTCCAGCACTTCGGGCGGGTAGAGGTACAGCAGGCCGAACGAGCGCTCGGCGTTGCGCAGCGGCAGGCTGATCACCGAATGCAGGCCTTGCCGCAGCATGCGCTCGGTCCAGCTGGCGAACGTCGGGTCGAGCCGGATGTCGCGCACGATCACCGGGCGGCCGCTGCGCACCGCCAGCCCGGCCGGGCCCTGGCCGCCCGGCTGGTCGGCCGACCCGCTCAGTTGGAGCCTTTCGATATAACTTTCGCTGTCCTTGCCTGCGCAGGCCACGGGCTCGATGGTCTGGCGCGCATCGTCGCGCACCATGCCGACCCAGGCCATCCGGTAGCCGCCCACGTCCGTGGCGATGCGGCAGACCTCGCGCAGCAGGTCGGCCTCGGAGGTCGCGCGCACCAGGGATTCGTTGCAGGCGGCCAGCAGCCGCTGGATGCTGCCCACCCGCGCCAGCTCCCGTTCGAGGCGCATGCGCTGCGTGACGTCGGTGGCCAGCACCTGGCGTGCGGGCACGCCGTTGAATTCGATGCCCCCGGCATACACCTCGGTGTCGATCACCGTGCCGTCCTTCTTGCGGTGGCGCCGGTGCACGGCGTCACGCCGGGCATTGTGGGGAATGGTGTGCGCTTCCCGTATGCGGGCTTCGCGGTTGTCCTGGGGCCACAGGTCAGGCGTGGTCATGCACAGCAGTTCCGCCTCGCTGTACCCGTACTGGCGCACCATGGCCCGGTTGACGGCCAGGATGCGCAGGGTGCCCAGCTCGTACACCCACATGGGCTGCGGGTGCGCATCGAACAGCAGGCGGTATTGCTGCTCTGACGCGTGCAGCTGCGCGGCATAGCGCCGCAGCTGCACCACGGCGCCCAGCGACTCGGCCAGGATCTGCACGTGCGCCAGGTGGCGCTGCGAGAACGACGCCAGCGGGTCGCCATTGACCTTGAGCATGCCCACCACCGCGTCGCCCGCGCGCACTGGCGCCGCGATGAAGGCCACCGGCCCCGGCTCGCACAGGGCGGCCGAGGGCATGGCCTGCGCGACGGCCGGCTGGCTGCAGACGGTCTCGCCCGCGTCGATGCGGTGCCACAGCTCGTAGCCTTCCAGCGGGCGCACGTCGTTCAGCGGCACGGCGCGCATGCCGGTGCTGGCCTGCACCCGGGCTTTGTCGCCTTCGCGCATCACCACCATCGCACCGCCGGCATCGGACAGTTCCATCGCGGTGCGGGCCACCAGTTGCAGCACCTCGTCCATGGACAGTTCGAGCGACGAAATCTTCTGCTGCACGCGCACCAGCTCGGCGTGGGTGCGGGCCTCGTCCTTGGCCTGCAGCGCGCTGTCCTTTTGCGCGCTGATGTCGGTCATGCCGCCCACCATGCGGATCGCATGGCCTTCGGCGTCGCGGATCACGAAGCCGCGATCCTGCACCCAGGCGTAGCTGCCGTCGTAGCGGCGAAAGCGGTATTCCTCGGCCCAGTGCTTGGCCGTGCCCTCGATCGCCGCGTGGATGCTCTCCAGCACCGCGTCGCTGTCTTCCGGGTGCAGGCGCAGCGTCCACGACGTGCTGTCGTGCGGCAGGGTCTGCATGGGCACACCGAACAGCGTCTGCATGCCCTCGTTCCACCACATGGAGTCGTCGTGCAGGTTCCAGTCCCAGATGGCGTCGGCCGTGGCGCGCGCCACCAGGTGAAAGCGCTCGTCGCTGGCTGCCCGCTCGGTGGCCATGCGCGCCTGGTTGCGCTGGCTGCGGCGCAACTCCAGCAGGGCGATGGCCTGACCGGCCACCGCGCGCAACGATTCGAGCTGGGGCGGTTGCAGCACGCACGGCTCGGTGGACATCACCACCACGGCGCCCAGCACCCATTTCTCCGCGGTGATCAGCGGCATGCAGGCCACGGCGCGCACGCGCGGCCCGGCGATCACCAGCGGATGGCGGCGCAGCGTGGAATGGGCGTGGGTGTCCTGCACCTGCACCACCCGGCCGTCCACCGCCAGGGCGCACAGCGGGTGGGCCGCATCCAGCGACTGCAGTTCGATGCCGGTGCTGGCCTTGAACCACTCGCGCCCCTGGTCGATGAAACCGATCGCCGCCATGGGCATGCCGCACAGGCGGGCGGCCAGCCGGGTCAGCTGATCGAACGCCTCCTCCGCCGGGGTGTCCAGCACCGCGCAGGCACGCAGCGCCTCCAGGCGTTTGCCCACGGGCGCAGCCTTGGGCGGCACGCTCAAAAGGCCAGCGGACGGGAAAGTGACCGTGGGCATGGGTCGGTAGGCGACAGCACCTGCATGGGATTCGGGCGGATCGGGATCTGCGGCGGCAAATGACTACAAAAAGTAACGGTGAATGCTACACCGGCGCTGCGCCGGCCGGTGTTGCTTCCTGGCCTATCGGGCCTGGCGCCGTTCGCGCACCGCCTGGGCCAGGCCCTGTAGCACCGGCACTGTCTGCGCCATGCTGATGCAGGCGTCGGTCACCGATACGCCCTGCGCCAGGGGCTGGCCAGCGACGATGTCCTGCCGGCCTTCCTGCAGGTGGCTCTCGATCATCAGGCCCACGATGCGGCGGTCGCCGCCGGCCACCTGCCCGGCAACATCGGCCGCCACGTCGATCTGGCGGCTGTGCTGCTTGCTGCTGTTGGCGTGCGAGACGTCGACCATCACCTGCCCGCGCAGCCCCGCCGCCTGCAGCAGCTGGCAGGCGGCGTCCACGGACGGCGCCGCGTAGTTGGGCTGCTTGCCGCCGCGCAGGATCACATGGCAGTCGTTGTTGCCGCGCGTCTCGAAGATGGCGGACTGGCCCATCTTGGTCATGCCCATGAAGGCATGCGGCGCCTGGGCCGCCAGGATGGCGTCGCTGGCCACCTTCACGCCGCCGTCGGTGCCGTTCTTGAAGCCCACCGGGCACGACAGGCCGCTGGCCAGCTGGCGGTGGCTCTGGCTTTCGGTGGTGCGCGCCCCGATCGCGCCCCAGCTCACCAGGTCGCTGATGAACTGCGGGCTGAGCAGGTCCAGGAATTCGGTGCCCACCGGCAGGCCCAGCGCCAGGATGTCCAGGAGCAGCGCGCGGGCCATCTCCAGCCCCTCGTTGATGGCGAAGCTGCCGTCCAGGTGCGGGTCGTTGATGTAGCCCTTCCAGCCGACGGTGGTGCGGGGCTTCTCGAAGTACACGCGCATCACGACCAGCAGGTCCTGCGACAGCGCATCGGCCTGCGTTTTGAGCTGGCGGGCGTATTCCATGGCCTGCCCGTGGTCGTGGATCGAGCAGGGTCCCACCACCACGACGAGCCGGTCGTCCTGGCCGTGCAGCACGCGCGAGATCGCCGCGCGGCTGGTCTCGACCAGCTGCAGCGCGCCGGGCGGCGTGGGCAGCCATTCCTGCAGCAGCGCAGGCGTGATCAGCGGGCGCACGGCCTTGATGCGCGTGTCGTCGATGCGGGTCGTGTCGTGGGTGGAGAGCGGGGTGGCGGTGCGGTGCACGTGGGGGGTGGCTGGGGTCGTCATGGCGGCGATTGTCGCGCGCCGCCCGCCGCTGCCCCTCGGCCCCGCTCAGGGCCGGCGGAAGGCGGTTTTCTGCCGTGACCAGTAGCGCGAATCGAGCCGGTCCATCCGCACCTCGCCGCCGGTGGAGGGCGCGTGCACGAAGCGGCCCTCGCCCACGTAGATGCCCGCATGCGTCGGCCGCCCCGCGCCGAACACCACCAGGTCGCCCGTGCGCAGGTCGCCGCTGTCCACCGGCAGCCCGAAGTCGCTCAGCTGCGCCACGGTGCGCGGCGGGGCGATGCCCGCGCGGCTCTTGTACACATAGCCGATGAGGCCGCTGCAGTCGAATCCGCCTTCGGGCGTGTTGCCGCCATAGCGGTACGGCGTGCCCACCAGCCCCAGCGCATGGATGGCGATGTCGCTCGACTGGTCGGGCGACAGCTGCGAATACGTCACGCTGGTGCGCGGCGAACGCGGCTGTGGCGTGGTGCCGCAGCCGGCCAGCAGCAAGGCGGCGGACAACAGTGCAAGGCAGAGGGAGGCACGCATGCGCCGAGGGTAACGGATGTGCTGCGGCACCAGGCGCGCGAGCGTGGATGTCAGCGGGGCGATGCGTCCGCGGGTGCCGCCGGCCCCGCGCCCGCCTTGTGCAGCAGGTGTTCCGCCAGCGTTTCGTACAGCGGGCGCACCAGCATGCGCGACACCAGGCTGGCCAGCATGGCCGAGGCCATCAGGCTCAGCACCATGGCATGGCCGTCCACCATCTCCATCACGATGATGAAGGCCGTGAGCGGCGCCTGCGTGACCGCCGCCAGGAAGGCCGCCATGCCCATGGCGATCAGGGCCGGGGCGATGTCCGCGCCGGTCAGCAGCGAGATGTTGTGCCCCACCCCCGCGCCGATCGACAGCGCCGGCGCGAAGAAGCCGCCGGGCACGCCGCACCAGGCCGTGAGCCAGGTGGAGATGAATTTCAGCGTGACATAGAACGCCGGGACATCGGCCTGCCCCTCCAGCATGTGCTTGACCGCCTCGGAGCCGGCGCCGAACGTGGCGCCGCCCGTGGCCAGGCCGATCACCGCCACCGCCAGCCCGCCCGCCGCCGCGAAGCGCACCGGGAACCGGGCGCGCCACTGGTTGAGCCGGCCCGGCGCGCCGGTGAGCGAGGCGGTGATGAGCTTGGCGAACAGGCCGCCCAGCACGCCGCACACCAGGGCCACGCCCAGGCCGGGCAGCAACGCGTCCCAGCCCAGGCGGGGCACGCGGATCACCCCGAAATACGTCAGGTTGCCGAAGAACGACACCCCCATCAGCCCGGCCAGCACGATGGCCGCGATGATCAGCCCGCTGCTGCGCGATTCGAGCTTGCGCGACAGCTCCTCGATCGCGAACACCACGCCCGCCAGCGGCGCATTGAACGCCGCGGCGATGCCGGCGGCCCCGCCCGCCACCAGCAGCGCATGGCTGGTGATGCCCGAACGCGGCCCGAGCCAGCGCTGCGCGTGCTGCATCACGCCCGCCGCGACCTGCACCGACGGGCCTTCTCGGCCCATGGAAAGCCCGGCCAGAAAGCCTGCGCTGCCCAGCAGCACCTTGCCCAGCGACATGCGCAGCGAGACGAAGTAGCCGCGCTGGCCGGGCGGCAGGCCCGGCTCCAGCGCCGCCATCACCTGCGGAATGCCCGAGCCTGCCGCCCCGGGAACGAAGCGGCGCGTGGCCCACACGATGGCCGCCGTGAGCGCCGGGGTCCACAGCAGCACGCCCCAGCCGCCCTGCCAGTGCAGCACCTGCTCGAAGCGTGCGAACGCCCATTCCCCCAGGACCGTGAACGCCACCACGAAGAGCCCGGCCGCCGCGGCGTAGGCCAGCACGATCGCGCGCTCCACCCACCGCCAGCCGTCCGCGAACTCCTGCCGCAGGTTGTGAAGAAAGTCGGGTTCGCGATGCATGGGAAATGGCCAGGGCAGGCGGTGGAACAAGGCGTTTTGATTGTGGCACGGGCTTGCCGCACGGCCAGTCCGCGAACGGGGCGAATCGGGCACAATCGACGGCTCCCCGCGGCCCCTGGCAGGCCGCGCAGGCCGTAGTGCCTTCTCTCCACCATTCTCTACAGGCCCTTACACCATGGCATCCGTCAACAAAGTCATCATCGTGGGCAATCTCGGGCGCGATCCCGAAATGCGCACCTTCCCCAGCGGCGACCAGGTCGCCAACGTCACCATCGCCACCACCGACCGCTGGCGCGACAAGAACACCGGCGAGAACAAGGAAGCCACCGAGTGGCACCGCGTGGTGTTCAACGGCCGCCTGGCCGAAATCGTCGGCCAGTACCTGCGCAAGGGCTCGCAGGTCTATGTGGAAGGCAGCCTGCGCACCCGCAAGTGGACCGACCAGGCCGGCCAGGAAAAATTCACCACCGAAATCCGCGCCGACACCATGCAGATGCTGGGCAGCCGCCAGGGCATGGGCGGCGGCCAGGGCGGCGGTGGCGGCTACGAAGACAGCGGCTACGGCGGCGGTGGCAACGACGGCGGCTACGACAACAGCGCCCCGCCCGCTCCGGCACGCCGCCCGGCACCGGCAC
>NZ_BAAJYS010000128.1:0-10641 GCF_057543315.1 Acidovorax sp. KPB24-07 | reverse complement strand
CTGCCGATGCCCTGCGGCGGCGTGGCCGCTGCCGGCACGGGCGCATCGGGGGGCTTGCGATGAAGCGCGCGCTGAAAGGGCTGGCCGGCCTGGTGCTGCTGGGTGCCTTGGCGTGCGCCGTGGTGGTGTACCTGAACCTGCGCGGCGAAGCGCCCTTGCCGCCGCAGGACGTGCCCCTGGCCCAGCCCACGCCGCAGGCCGTGCAGCGCGGCGAATACCTGGCGCGTGCGGGCAATTGCATGTCGTGCCACACCGCGCAGGGCGGGGCGCCGTTCGCCGGAGGCCGGGGCGTGGAGACGCCGTTCGGCGTGGTGTTCGCCAGCAACCTCACGCCCGACGCCGAAACCGGCCTGGGGCGCTGGACAGCGGCGGAGTTCTGGCGCGCGATGCACCACGGCCGGTCTCGGGACGGCCGGCTGTTGTACCCCGCGTTTCCCTACCCCAACTACACCCACGTCACGCGCGAGGATTCCGACGCGATCTACACCTACCTGCGCAGCCTGCCGGCCGTGCAGCGCACCAACACGCCGCATGCGCTGGCGTTCCCGTTCAGCACGCAGGCCGCGCTGGCCGGCTGGCGCGCGCTGTTCTTCCGGCCCGGCACGCTGGCGCCCGATCCGCAGCAGTCGGCCGAATGGAACCGGGGTGCCTACCTCGTGCAGGGCCTGGGCCACTGCGCGGCCTGCCACAGCCCGCGCAACGCCTTCGGCGCGACGAGCGAGTCGCAGGCGTTCCGCGGCGGGCTCATCCCGGTACAGAACTGGTATGCCCCGGCCCTCAACGCTGCCGCTGAGGCGGGTGTGGCCGGCTGGCCGCAGGAAGACGTGGTGGCGCTGTTGCGCACCGGCGTGGCGCCGCGCGGGTCGGTCACCGGGCCCATGGCAGAGGTGGTGTTCCGCAGCACCCAATACCTGAACGACGCCGACCTGGGCGCCATGGCGGTCTACCTGCGCGCGCTGCCCGCACACGAAGGCCCGGCGCCGGCGGTGGGGGTGGCACCCCCGTCCGCTTCGGCCATGGAGCGGGGCGCTGCCGTGTATTCGCAACAATGCGCGCAATGCCACGGAGAGCGCGGCGAGGGCCGGCCTGGGGCGTTTCCCGCACTGGCAGGAAACCGCGCCGCGACCATGGAAAATCCGACCAATCTGGTGCGCATGGTGCTCCTGGGCGGTTACCCGCCCACCACGGCCGGCAACCCGCGTCCCTACGGCATGCCGCCGTTCCGGCACGTGCTGGGTGACGAAGACGTGGCGGCGGTGTCGACCTATGTTCGCAACGCCTGGGGCAACCGGGCGGCCAGTGTGGGTACGATGGACATCTACCGCGCCCGTGAGGGGCGGCATCCCTGAGCTACACCCTTTCTTCCATGCACGAACCGGCCGCCTCTCCCGACATATCCCTCTCAAGCGCGACCGCCGGCTGGTGGGTCGTCTGCCTGTGCGCCGGCTGGTGCGGTGCGTGCCGCGAATACCGGGCGGTGTTCGACACCGTGGCGCAAGCCCATCCGCAGGCCCGCTTCGTGTGGGTGGACATCGAAGACGAGGAAGACCTGGCCGGCGATCTGGACGTGGAAACCTTTCCGACCCTGCTCATCGCCGATCCGGCCGGCGCGCGCTTTCTCGGTCCGCTGCTGCCCCAGTCCGGGGTGCTTTCGCGGTTGCTCGACAGCCTGGCATCCCAGCCTCCGGCAGGGCGGGATCCGCAGGCCCAGGCGCTGATCGAACGGGTGCGCGCAGCCCGTGGATAGCGGAGAACCGCCGGGCTTTTCGCTCGCTCGCCGCAGGGGCAGCTGGTACGCCTGTGGCGCCAATGCAAATTGCATGCCGCCGCCTTTGCAAAGCGGCGCGCGACAGGCTACAATTGCATCTTCACGACCAAACGGGCGGGTACCTACCGCCCGTTTTTTTTGGCCGTTCGCTTTTGGAGCTCGAAGCTGCCCTGGAAGGTCCTAGGTGGTTATCGGGTTTTTTGTACTTCTGGATACTGAACAGAACAACACGTGGCATTGCAGCAGATCGTTGAACAAACCGTGACCGGGCTGGGCTATGACCTGGTGGAGATCGAGCGCTCCGCCGGCGGCCTGCTGCGCATCACCATCGATTTGCCCTGGCAGGCGCCCGTGGAGGGCGAGCCCGTGCTGCCCGAGCAGTTCGTCACCGTGGAAGACTGCGAAAAGGTCACGCGGCAACTGCAGTTCGCGCTGGAAGTGGATGGCGTCGAGTACAAGCGGCTGGAGATCTCCTCGCCCGGCATTGATCGCCCTCTGCGCCACGAGCAGGATTTCATCCGTTTCACCGGGCACATGGTGGACCTCACGCTCAAGGCGCCCATCGGCGAGGCTGGCGGCGGTCAGGTCAATGCCAACCGCAAGAAATTCCGCGGCACGCTGGAGCGTACCGAAGCCGGTGGATGGCAGGTCGTCTGGAGCGAGGAGCCGCCCGTGAAGCCTGGCCAGCGGGTCAGCAAGAAACGGGTACCGGCGCCGCTGCAAGCGCTGGGTTTCACGCTGGACGAACTGCGCGATGCGCGCCTGGCGTCCATCGTCGATTTCAAGGGGCGGGGATCCAAAGACGGGCCGGTCCAGGCCTGACACACCGAACGAATACAAAGGTTGGCGCGCGTGGCGCGGCGGCCTTCAAGAGATTGAAAAATAGGAGAGTCGTCGCATGAATCGCGAACTGTTGATGTTGGTCGAAGCCATTTCGCGTGAGAAGAACGTGGAACGCGATGTGGTCTTTGGCGCCGTCGAATTGGCCCTTGCCCAGGCCACGAAGAAGCTGTACCAAGGCGAAGTGGACATCCGTGTCGCCATCGACCGTGACAGCGGCAACTACGAGACTTTCCGTCGCTGGCTCGTCGTGCCCGACGACGCCGGTCTGCAGAACCCCGAAGCCGAAGAGCTGCTGATGGATGCCCGCGAGCGCATCGCCGACATCGAAGTGGGTGAATTCATCGAAGAAGGCGTCGATTCCGTGCCGATCGGCCGCATCGGCGCCATGGCTGCCAAGCAGGTCATCCTGCAGAAGATCCGCGACGCCGAGCGCGAGATGCTGCTCAACGACTTCATGTCGCGCGGCGAAAAGATCTTCACCGGCACCGTCAAGCGCATGGACAAGGGCGACATCATCGTCGAGTCGGGCCGGGTGGAAGGCCGCCTGCGCCGCTCCGAGATGATCCCCAAGGAAAACCTTCGCAATGGCGACCGCGTGCGCGCCATGATCATGGAGGTGGACCTGACGCTGCGCGGCGCGCCCATCATCCTCTCGCGCTCGGCGCCCGAGTTCATGATCGAGCTGTTTCGCAACGAAGTGCCCGAGATCGAGCAGGGCCTGCTGGAGATCAAGAGCTGCGCGCGCGATGCCGGCAGCCGCGCCAAGATCGCGGTGCTGTCGCACGACAAGCGCGTCGATCCCATCGGCACCTGCGTGGGTGTGCGTGGCACGCGCGTCAACGCCGTCACCAACGAGCTGGCCGGCGAGCGGGTGGACATCGTGCTGTGGTCGGAGGACCCCGCCCAGTTCGTGATCGGCGCGCTGGCGCCGGCCAACGTGTCGTCCATCGTGGTGGATGAAGAGAAACACGCCATGGACGTGGTGGTGGACGAGGAAAACCTCGCCATCGCCATCGGCCGCGGTGGCCAGAATGTGCGCCTTGCTTCCGACCTGACGGGCTGGAAGATCAACATCATGGACGCGGCTGAAAGTGCGCAAAAGCAGGCCAACGAGACCGACACGGCCCGCAAGCTGTTCATGGAAAAGCTCGATGTGGACGAGGAAATCGCCAACATCCTGATCGAGGAAGGCTTCGCCAGCCTCGAAGAGGTGGCCTACGTGCCGCTGCAGGAAATGCTGGAGATCGAAAGCTTCGACGAAGAAACCGTGAACGAGCTGCGTGCCCGCGCCAAGGATGCGCTGCTCACCATGGAAATTGCCCGAGAGGAAAGCGTGGACGGCGTTTCGCAGAACCTGCGCGATCTCGAGGGCCTCACGCCCGAGTTGATCGGCAAGCTCGCCGAAGGCGGCGTGAACACCCGGGATGATCTGGCCGACTTAGGCCTTGACGAACTGACCGCCCTGACCGGCCAGTCTGAAGAAGATGCCAAAGCCTTGATCATGAAGGCGCGCGAACATTGGTTCGCGGGGCAAGAGTAGGTCAGGGGAGGTACGAACCAAATATGTCCAGTAACACAGTCGCCGAGTTCGCCACTGAACTCAAGAAATCGCCAGAAACCCTGCTCGACCAGCTCAAGTCTGCCGGGGTGGCCAAGGCCGCCCCGACCGATGCCTTGACCGAAACGGACAAGCAAAAGCTGCTGGCCTTCCTGCAGGCCAGCCACGGCACCGCCTCGGCCGATCGCAAGAAGATCACCTTGACGAAAAAATCCACCAGCGAGATCAAGCAGGCCGATGCCACCGGCAAGGCGCGCACGATCCAGGTGGAAGTGCGCAAGAAGCGCACTTTCATCAAGCGCGACGAAGGGGGCGAGGGCGCCTCCGACGCCGGCTCCGACGAGGCTGCCGAAGCCGCGGAAACCGTGATGTCTCCGGAATCGCAGGACCTCGTGCGCCGCGAAGAGGAGGCGCGCCGCCAGGCCGAGCTGATCGGCCACCAGGAAGCCGAGCTGAACGAAAAGCGCCGCGAGCGGGAAGCCCGCGAACAGCGCGAGCGCGAAGCCGAAGAGCGTGCTGCTGCCTACGCCGCGCAGGAGCAAAGCCGCAAGGCCCAGATGCAGGCGGAAAAGCAGGAGGCCTCACGCGAGCAGGCGGCGGAAGCCAGTGCACGCCAAGCCGCCCAGGCAGAAGCCCGCGCCAAGGCCGAAGAGGAATCCAAGGCCCGTGCGGCCGAGGAAACCGCGCGCGCCGTCGATCTGGACGAACGCCGCCGCAAGGCCCTGGCCGAAGCCGAGGCGATCCGCGCCATGATGGCCGCACCCAAGAAGGTGCTCGTGGCCAAGAAGCCCGAGGAGCCCAAGCCGGCTCCCGCGGCCGCCAAGCCCGCCGGTGCCGATGCCAAGAAGGGCACGCTGCACAAGCCGGCCGCTGCGCCGGGTGCCCGTGCACCGGCCGCGCCCGCCGGCGGCAACAAGGAGGTCAAGTCCGCCAAGCTGTCGTCCAGCTGGGCCGGCGATCCTGCCAAGAAGAAGGAAATCAAGACGCGCGGCGACAGCAGTGGCGGCGTGGGTCGCAACAACTGGCGCGGGGGTCCCCGTGGCCGCCGCAACGAGCGCGACGACCACCATCACCAGCAATCGGCTCCGGTGGAAGCCCGCATCATCGAAGTGCACGTGCCCGAAACCATCACGGTGTCCGAGCTCGCGCACAAGATGTCGATCAAGGCGTCCGAAGTCATCAAGGCGCTGATGAAGATGGGCCAGATGGTCACCATCAACCAGCCGCTGGACCAGGACACCGCCATGATCGTGGTGGAAGAAATGGGCCACAAGGCCGTGGTGGCGGCGCTGGACGATCCGGAAGCCTTCACCAACGACGACGTGGCCGGTGCCCAGGCCGAATCGGTCTGGCGCGCTCCGGTGGTCACCGTCATGGGCCACGTGGACCACGGCAAGACCTCGCTGCTGGATTACATCCGCCGTGCCAAGGTGGCCGCGGGCGAAGCCGGCGGCATCACGCAGCACATCGGTGCCTACCACGTGGAAACGCCGCGCGGCATGATCTCGTTCCTGGACACCCCGGGCCACGAGGCATTCACCGCCATGCGGGCCCGCGGTGCGCAGGCCACCGACATCGTCATCCTGGTGGTGGCGGCCGACGACGGCGTCATGCCGCAGACCAAGGAAGCCATCAAGCACGCGAAGGCGGCCGGTGTGCCCATGGTGGTCGCGATCACCAAGTCCGACAAGCCCGATGCCAACCCCGACCGCGTCAAGCAGGAACTGGTGGCCGAGCAGGTCGTGCCCGAAGAGTACGGCGGCGATTCGCCTTTCGTGCCCGTGTCCTCCAAGACCGGCATGGGCATCGACGACCTGCTGGAGCAGGTGCTGCTGCAGGCCGAAGTGCTGGAACTGCGCGCCCCGGTCGATGCGATGGCCAAGGGCCTCGTGATCGAAGCCGAGCTGGACAAGGGCCGCGGCCCCGTGGCCACGGTGCTGGTGCAGTCCGGTACGCTGAAGGTCGGCGACGTGGTGCTGGCAGGCCAGACCTATGGCCGCGTGCGCGCCATGCTGGACGAAAACGGCAAGGTCGCCAAATCGGCCGGTCCGTCGATCCCGGTGGAAATCCAGGGCCTGACGGAAGTGCCGCAGGCCGGCGACGAATTCATGGTGCTGGGCGACGAACGCCGGGCCCGCGAAATCGCCACCTACCGCGCCGGCAAGTTCCGCAACACCAAGCTGGCCAAGCAGCAAGCGGCCAAGCTGGAGAACATGTTCGCCGACATGACGGCGGGCGAGGTCAAGTACCTGCCCATCATCGTCAAGGCCGACGTGCAGGGTTCGCAGGAAGCGCTGTCGCAGTCGCTGCTCAAGCTGTCCACGGACGAGATCAAGGTCCAGCTCGTGTATGCGGGCGTGGGCGGTATCAGCGAGTCCGACATCAATCTGGCGATCGCCTCCAAGGCCATCGTGATCGGCTTCAACGTGCGTGCCGATGCTGGCGCGCGCAAGACGGCTGAGAGCAACGGCGTCGACCTGCACTACTACAGCATCATCTATGACGCCGTGGACGAGTTGAAGGTCGCCATGTCCGGCATGCTGGCCCCCGAGCAGCGCGAGGAAGTCATCGGCACGGCCGAGATCCGCACGGTGTTCGTGGCCACGAAGATCGGCACGATTGCCGGTTCGTACATCACCTCGGGCATGGTCCATCGCAACGCACGCTTCCGCCTGCTGCGCGACAACGTGGTGGTCTACACGGGCGAAGTCGACTCGGTCAAGCGCCTCAAGGACGATGTCAAGGAAGTCAAGGAAGGCTTCGAGTGCGGTATCAAGCTCAAGAACTACAACGACATCAAGGAAGGTGATCAGCTGGAGTTCTTCGACATCAAGGAAATCGCGCGGACGCTGTAAGGCCCGAGGCTCGACATGGCTGCGAAGAAATCCTCCACCCCCAACCGCGGCTTCAAGGTCGCCGATCAGATCCAGCGCGATCTGACGGAGCTGATCGCGCGCGAATTGAAAGATCCGCGCGTGGGCATGGTGACGTTGCAGGCCGTGGAGGTGACTCCCGACTACGCGCATGCCAAGGTCTTCTTCAGCGTGCTGATCGGTGACCCCGAATCCACGCAGGTGGCGCTGAACCAGGCCGCGGGCTTTCTGCGCAACGGCCTTTTCAAGCGCCTGCACATCCACACCGTGCCCACGCTGCACTTCGTGTTCGACCGCACCACCGAGCGTGCGGCCGATATGAATGCCTTGATCGCCAAGGCGGTTTCTTCGCGCGCCCAAGAAGACTGAGCATGCATACCGACGGGCCGCCCCAGGGAGCGAGTGCCCCCTTGGGGGGCAGCGATTTGCACGCAGCGAACGGGCCGCGTGGCGGTGCGGTGCGCGCGCCGCGCACCCGCATCCAGCGGCGTCCGGTGCATGGCGTGCTGCTGCTCGATAAACCGCTGGGCCTGTCGAGCAACGATGCCCTGCAGAAGGCCAAGTGGCTGCTGCGAGCGGAGAAGGCGGGCCACACCGGTACGCTCGATCCCCTCGCGACGGGCGTGCTGCCGCTGTGCTTCGGCGCGGCGACCAAGTTCAGCCAGCTGCAGCTGGACGCTCCCAAGACCTACGAGGCCATCGCCCTGCTGGGGACGACGACCACCACCGGCGACGCCGAGGGCGAGGTGCTGGCGCAGCGCGAGGTCGATCCGGCGCAACTCACGCCCGAGCGCCTGGCCGAGGTGCAACGCCAGTTCACGGGACCGATCCGCCAGGTGCCGCCCATGCACAGCGCGCTCAAGAAGGATGGCAAGGCGCTGTACGAGTACGCACGCGCCGGCATTGCCGTGGAGCGCGAGGCGCGCGACGTGGTCATCCATGCATTGAAACTGGCTCCGGTGCAAGAAACACTAGGGCATGCTGCTATCAAAATAATAGTAACCTGCAGCAAGGGCACCTACATTCGCACGCTGGGCGAGGACATCGGTGCCGCGCTCGGTTGCGGTGCGCACCTCACGTTCCTGCGGCGCATCGACACCGGCGGGCTGGGCGTGGAGCGCTGCGTCACGCTGGCCGCGCTGGAGGCGATGGACGAGGGTGAGCGCATGGCCTGCGTGCACCCCGCCGAGATCCTGCTGGCACAGCATGTGCGTGTCACGCTGGACAGCGAGAATGCCGGGCGGTTCCTGTCCGGCGTGCGCCGCCGCGGCCCCTGGCCCGATGCGCCCGCGGTCGCGGTCTTCGGAGACGATCCCCATGCCCTGCTGGGCGTGGGCCACACCACTGCGGGTGAACTGGTGCCCGACCGGCTCCTGAGCCCCTTGGAAATTCAACAGATTCTAGAAAGCACGCCGCAGGTAGAGCGCGGCATATTGGAAGCACTATGAGCAAACAAATCCGCAATATCGCCATCATCGCGCACGTTGACCACGGCAAAACCACCATGGTCGACCAGCTGCTGCGCCAGTCCGGCACCTTCGCCGACCACGAAAAGGTCGTCGATACCGTGATGGACAACAACGCCATCGAAAAAGAGCGGGGCATCACCATTCTGGCCAAGAACTGCGCCGTGAGCTGGGAAGGCACGCACATCAACATCGTCGACACCCCGGGCCACGCGGACTTCGGCGGCGAAGTGGAACGTGCCCTGTCCATGGTGGACAGCGTGGTGCTGCTGATCGACGCGCAAGAAGGGCCCATGCCCCAGACGCGTTTCGTGACCAAGAAGGCCCTGGCCCTGGGCCTGCGCCCGATCCTGGTCGTGAACAAGGTGGACAAGCCCGGAGCCAACCCCGACAAGGTGGTGAACGCCGCGTTCGACCTGTTCGACAAGCTGGGCGCGACCGACGAGCAGCTCGACTTCCCCGTGGTGTATGCCTCGGGCATCAATGGCTGGTCCTCGCTGGAAGAAGGCGCTCCCGGCGAGCAGTGGGGCCCCGACATGTCGGCCCTGTTCAACACCATCCTCAAGCACGTGCCCCCGAACTCGGGTGACCCGACCGCTCCGCTGCAGCTGCAGATCTCGGCGCTCGATTTCTCCACCTTCGTGGGCCGCATCGGCGTGGGCCGCATCAGCCAGGGCACCGTGAAGCCCGGCCAGGACGTGCTGGTGATGGAAGGCCCCGAGGGCAAGAGTGTCAAGGGCCGCATCAACCAGGTGCTGACCTTCCAGGGCCTGGACCGCATGCAGACGCCCCTGGCCGGCCCGGGCGACATCGTGCTGATCAACGGCATCGAGGACATCGGCATCGGCGTGACCGTGACCGACCCCTCCAATCCCGCACCGCTGCCCATGCTCAAGGTGGACGAGCCCACGCTGACCATGAACTTCTGCGTGAACACCTCGCCCCTGGCCGGCCGCGAAGGCAAGTTCGTGACCAGCCGCCAGATCTGGGACCGCCTGCAAAAGGAACTGCAGCACAACGTGGCCCTGCGCGTGAAGGAAACCGACGAAGAAGGCATCTTCGAGGTGATGGGCCGTGGCGAACTGCACTTGACCATCCTGCTGGAAAACATGCGCCGCGAAGGCTATGAGCTGGCCGTGTCCAAGCCGCGCGTGGTGTTCCGCGACATCAACGGCGAAAAGCACGAGCCGATCGAGCTGGTGACGGCCGACATCGAAGAAACCCACCAGGGCGGCGTGATGCAGGCCCTGGGCGAGCGCAAGGGCGAACTGGTGAACATGGAGTCGGACGGCCGTGGCCGCGTGCGCCTGGAGTACCGCATTCCGGCCCGTGGCCTGATCGGTTTCACCAACGAATTCCTGAACCTGACGCGCGGCTCGGGCCTGATCTCCAACATCTTCGACAGCTACGAACCGCACAAGGGCGCCATCGGCGGCCGCAAGAACGGCGTGCTGATCTCCATGGACGACGGTGAAATCTTCACCTACGCCCTGGGCAAGCTGGACGACCGCGGCCGCATGTTCGTGAAGGCGAACGACCCGGTGTACGAAGGCATGATCGTCGGCATCCACAGCCGCGACAACGACCTGATCGTGAACGCCACGCGCACCAAGCAGCTGACCAACTTCCGCGTCTCCGGCAAGGAAGACGCGATCAAGATCACGCCCCCGATCGACCTCACGCTGGAATACGGCGTGGAGTTCATCGAGGACGACGAACTGGTCGAGATCACGCCCAAGAGCGTGCGCCTGCGCAAGCGCTTCCTGACGGAAAACGAGCGCAAGCGCGCCGGCCGCTGATCGGTGAGGGGGTTTCGCTTCCCACCGCTGGCTTCGAGAAAGGCACCGCAAGGTGCCTTTTTCTTTTTCTCGTTGCTCTTCCTGCGGTGCCCCAGGGCTCAGGCAGGCAGGGCGGTCTCCCCGGCTGGGCGCCCTGCCCGGGCAGGGTAGAGGTGGCGATCGCCTGCGGTGCGTGGCTCGGCGCCAGCACGCATTCGCGCGCATGGAAGTCGGCCAGCGCGTCCCGGTGGCCCACGCTGATGACCGTGGAGGCAGGCAGGCGCTCGGCCAGCAGCGTGTAGAGCATGCGCTCGGCCGCCGGGTCCAGCGCGCTGGTGGCCTCGTCCAGCAGCAG
>NZ_BAAJYS010000127.1:0-10649 GCF_057543315.1 Acidovorax sp. KPB24-07 | reverse complement strand
GGGCATGGACGTGCCGCTGCTGGCCGCGCACTTTCTGCGCCGCGTGGCGCCGCAGGCCCTGTTCGCGCCCGACGCCCAGGCCTGGCTCGCCACGCAGCCCTGGCCGGGCAACGTGCGCCAGCTCCGGGCCCTGGTGGAGTCGGCCGGTGCGCTCATCGCCCCGGGCCACCTGCGCATCGACCTCGACCTGTTGCGGTTCGCCAGCGGCGACCTGGCGCACCTGCCGGATGCGGGCCCGGCCGATGCGGCAGCGGCCGCCCCCGTCGGCGCGCTGGATGCGGCCATCTTCGAGCTGGAAACCCGCATGGTGCGGGAAGCGATGGAGGCCACCCAGGGCAACCAGTCGGAGGCCGCGCGCCGCCTGGGCATCTCCCGCGCCGGGCTGATCAAGAAGCTCACCCGGCTGGGCCTGCGCTAGCGGGCGCCGGCCACCGGCCCTGCCCGCCCCTTAGCCGCCCCTTACCCGCCCCTCAACCGCACGTGCCCAGGTTCCCGCACTGCGTGCAGTAATCGCAGCCGTCCTTGCGGATCACCGCGTGCGCACCGCACTCGGGGCACTTCTTGCCGGCCATCGCGGGCGGCATGCCCATGGGCGCCTCGGGCTCGTCCAGCGGCAGCACCTGCTGAACCGGATCCGGCACGCGGCTGGCCAAGATGTTCTGGATGGCATAGGCCATGGCGGCCACCTCGGAGTCGTGCCACAGCGGCACGCGCGTGCCGTCTTCGCGCTGGCGCGTGCCCAGGCGCACGGGGCCGCGGTCCCACGCCACCTTGCGCATGTCGCTCAGGGCGCGTTCCAGGAAGCCGCCGCGCGCGGCCAGCGAGAGCATGCGCATGCTGGAGGTGATCCACTGCTGCGATTCGCCGCTTTGCCCCACGGGCATGAAGAACTCGATGGCGCGGTCCACCGTGCCCGTGCCGCCGGCATTGGGCACCGGCAGGAACGACACCACCAGGTACAGCGTCTTGTGGCCCTCCTGCGTCCAGTACTCCACCTTCTCGGCGACGGCCGGCAGGGCGCCCTTGGGCCGGCTTTCGATCACGGTGCGCATCGGATCGATGGGGACGGAGGACGTTGTCGTCGCTGCGGCCGCTGCCGATGCGGGTGCGGCCGGCGCCGGCTCGGCCTCGGGCGCATGCGTCTCCAGCACGGCGCCCAGGATGGTGTTGGGCCGGTAGGTGGCCAGCCCCTTGAGCCGCGCGCGCCAGGCGGCGAGGTACAAGCCCTTGAAGTCCTCGTACGGGTAGTCGGCCGGCACGTTCACCGTCTTGGAGATCGCCGTGTCCACGAAGGGCTGCACCGCCTCCATCATGGCGATGTGGTCGGCGGCAGGCATGGACAGCGCGCTCACGAAGTAGTCGGGCAGGGCATTCACATCGCCGCCCAGCTCGCGGTACAGCCGCCAGGCGTGGTCTTCCACGGCGTATTCGCTCATGCGGCCGTCGCCCTCGCGCTTCCTGCGCTTGTAGGTCCACGAAAACGGCGGCTCGATGCCGTTGGAGGCGTTGTCGGCGAAGGCCAGGCTCACCGTGCCCGTGGGCGCGATCGACAGCAGGTGGCTGTTGCGGATGCCGTGCTCGCGGATCTGCGCCTGCAGCGCCTGCGGCAGCCGGCTGGCGAAGGTGCCGGGCGCCAGGTAGCCGGCCGCATCGAACTTCGGGAACGCCCCTTTCTCGCGCGCCAGCGCCACCGACGCGGCATAGGCCGCATCGCGCAGGCGCTCGGCGATCTGCGCGGCCATGGCGCGGCCCGCTTCGCGGTCGTAGCGCAGGCACAGCATGGCCAGCGCGTTGCCCATGCCGGTAAAACCCACACCGATGCGCCGCTTGGCGGCCGACTCCGCGCGCTGCGCCTCCAGCGGCCAGAAGGTCACGTCCAGCACGTTGTCGAGCGCGCGCACCTGGGTGGCGACGCTCTGCTCGAAGGCCTCGAAATCGAAGGCCGGCGCGCCCGCCAGCCCGAACGGGTTGCGCACGAAGCGCGTGAGGATGATCGGCCCCAGGTCGCAGCAGCCGTAGGGCGGCAGCGGCTGCTCGCCGCAGTTGTGCACATACAGGCCATTCGCGTCGAAGGCGTGGCAGTCGGCCACGGTGACGTCGTACACGTCCTCGCACCCATCGGCCGCGATGGAATCCACGGTGGCGGTGAAGCGCTCGCGGTTCAGCCGGCGCTGGTCGCCCGCCATGGCGGCTTCCAAGCGAGCGGTCTTGGCGGTGTCGGCAAAGCCGATGCGATCGGCGTACACCTGCAGGTTGTCGCCGGACACCACCAGTTCGTGCTGCGCCTGCGTGGGGTAGGCCCGGGTGCCGCCACGCCCGTCGGGCAGCACAGAGTGCTGCGCGGGGCGGCGGCCGGTGTACAGCGTGGAGGCGATCCCGAAGCGCAGCAGCATGCGCTGCACGGTGCGCAGCAGTTCGGCATCGCTTTGCGACAGGCGCACGCTCACGCCCTTGTCCTGGGCGCCCTGCACCGAACCGTCGGCATCGAACAAACCACGCAGCAGGCCGGCGGCGAAGGCGGAGGAGCCGCATTCCATGGCCGGCGTGATCGTCTTGTGGTCAGGCCGCAGGCCCATGGCGTGCGCCAGTCGCCACAGCGCCGCGCTGGCCATGCGGGCCTCCCCGCGCGTGCCGACGGGGCGCTGGAAGCCGCTGAAATCAGACCGGTGGGGCAACGTGGCCGCGGCAGCTTCGGCGGCTTGCACGATGCCTGCCGCACCGGTGGCGGCATAGGCCACGGTGCCGTTGCCCACCTGCCGCAATTCGGGTGCCCAGACCGAGATCACCGCCTTGTCGGCCTTCAAGGTGCCGTCGCCCACGAGCAGGCCGAGCAGGTAGCCCTCGGCCTCGGTGCCCGCACCGTCCCATCCGCCGAGCGCGCGGTGGTCGTGCAGCACGATCTGGTCGCCCGGCTGCAGGTCGCCGGCCGCCGTCCACTCCAGGGACTGGGCGTAGCGGGTCTGCCGCGCCACGCGGCGCACGCGGTGGTCGGGCGTGAGGCGCAGCGTGTGGCCTTCGCGCGTGCGCAGGGCGATCACGGGCTTGTGGCCGGTCTTGAAAAATCCTTCGCTTTCCGTGCAGAAGACCCGGCCGTCCACCACCGCGCCGAACCGCCGCCCGATGAGGCCGGCCACCTGCGCCGGGCCGTCCGCCGTCAGCACCCAGGTGTCGGCCGTGACGCAGGGATTCGTCGCCGCGATCGCCTCGCAGTAATGCAGGTTGTTGTCGCGGTTGATCGCATCGAGGAACAGGATGCCCGGCTCGGCGAAGTCGTAGGCCGACCGCATGATGGTGTCCCACAGATCGCGGGCCGGCACGGTGCGGTAGACCCACTGGCCATCGGTGCGCTGCACCGCGCCCTGCGCCAGCAGCGCGGCGCCGGGGCGCGCGGGGTGCACCAGGTCCCACGGCTGGCCATCGGCCACGGCCTGCACGAAGGCGTCGGTCACGCCGACCGACACGTTGAAGTTGTTCCATCGCCCGGGGGTGCGCTTGGCGGTGATGAAATCGAGCACGTCGGGGTGGTCGATGCGCAGCACGCCCATCTGCGCGCCGCGCCGCGCGCCGGCGCTCTCCACCGTGGAGCACGACTGGTCGAACACGTTGATGTAGCTGCACGGCCCCGAGGCCAGCGAGGCCGTGCCCTTGACCTGCGCGCCCTTGGGACGGATGCGCGAGAAGTCGTAGCCCACGCCGCCGCCGCGCCGCATGGTCTCGGCGGCCTCGCGCAGGGCCTCGTAGATGCCGGGGTAGCCGCCGTCGTCCATGCCCTGGATGCAGTCGCCCACGGGCTGCACGAAGCAGTTGATGAGCGTGGCCTGGATGTCGGTGCCGGCGGCGCTCATGATGCGGCCCGCCCCGATGGCCCCCGCGCGCAGGTTGGCGAGAAAGCGCGCCTCGTGCGCCGCGCGCTCGGCGGCGGGCTCCACCGAGGCCAGGGCCCGCGCCACGCGGCGGTAGAGGTCCTGCACCTCCGTCTCACCGGGCTTGAGGTACTTTTCGCGCAGCACGTCCAGGCTGATGGGCTGCACGGGGGTGGCGTCGGACGCCACGGGGATGAAGGGGTCGCGTTGCATGTCGCTGGGGCTTCCACGGTGCACAAGGCCCCCGTTTTACTCCGGTGGCCCGCCGCCCGGCTTGCCCAATGTCAACGAGGACGGCGAGGGTTTTTCAGAGGGTGAAAGCGCCTGGGTGTATGCACGGCAGGGCTGCGCGATGGCGGCCCCTCCTGGGCAGCCGGCACGCGCGCTGCCGCGTTTTTTGTTTCCTGGATCGAAACGCTGTGATTCCCGCGCCGGGGCTTATGCGCCCTGGCCGTTGGCGCCATATTCCAGGCAAGGTGCTCCCGGTTCCCGGTGGCACGCCTGCCCATCCCTTCATCCCACCCTTCCTTTTCAGGAATCCACCATGTCCCCCACCGCCGAACTGGCCGCCGAACTCGAAACCGCCATCCACGGGCCCGATGCCACCCCGCTGATCGAGCGCCTGCAGTGGCGCTACGCCACCAAGAAGATGGACCCGGCCCGCCAGGTGCCCCAGGAGAAGGTCGAGCGCATCCTCGAAGCCGCGCGGCTCGCGCCCACCTCCAGCGGGCTGCAGCCGTTCGAGGTGCTGCTCGTTACCCAGCCCGAGGTGCGCCAGCGCATCCAGGCCATCGCTTGGAACCAGGCCCAGATCACGGACGGCTCGCACCTGCTGGTGTTCGCCGCGTGGGACGACTACACGCCCGAACGCATCAACGCCATGTTCGACTACACCAACGCGGTGCGCGGCTTCAAGAACGAAGGCTGGGAGAACTACCGCAACATGCTGCTGGGGACCTACCCGCAGCGCGGCGCCGAGGTGAACTTCCAGCACGCGGCCCGGCAGGCCTACATCGCCCTGTCCGCCGCGCTGATGGCCGCCGCCTACGAGGCGGTGGACAGCACGCCGATGGAGGGGTTCGATCCCGACGCGCTGGATGGCATCCTGAACCTGCGCGCCCGCGGGCTGCGCAGCGTGGCGATCCTGCCGCTGGGCTACCGCCAGGCCGAGCAGGACTGGCTGGCCCCGCTGGCCAAGGTGCGCCGTCCGCGCGAGCAGTTCGTCACCGAGGTGTAATGCGCAGCCGCGCGCCTGGACCCGGCAGCGCGGCACCTGCATCGCAGGCCCCGAGGCCCCGCGCATGCCAGCCGATCATCGACCCTGGAATCCGCCGAGGGCATGGCCCTGGCCCGCCAAAGGCCGGTGTGGACTTCAAAGGCGCAGCGCACAAGGTGCTCCGGGTGCATAACACTTGGAGCGTCTACAACACCAGGCTCTCCACGCCAGGAGCCCCCATCAGGCCACATGTCGACCCCAAGGGCGACCTGTCAGGCGCCGAGGAAAGGGTCATTTCTGGAAGGCACTGAAGCTGCCGTGCGGCCACAGGGGCAGCATGGCATCGCAACGGCCTGCCGCCGCCCTGTCAGGGCGCCTTTGCACCGCCCTGCACGGGCGCATCGTAGACACAGCGGAACCCCACATACACCACGTCAAAGTCGGCCGGCTTCCATTGCATGGCCGCGGCCTGCATCTGCGCCGCGCCATACCACCAGGAGCCGCCGGCGGTGAGTGCGGTATCGCCCTGCCGGTCGGCCAGCCATTCCCAGGCGTTGCCGCCCATGTCGTGCAGCGCGTTGACGCCACCGCGCGTGGCACCGGCCGGTGCCAGCCGCGGCCAGGCGTCGGCGCCGCTGGTGTTGGCGCCTTCAGGCGAATCGCCGGTCGGGTACGGGTAGGTGCGGCCCCGCACGAAGCCGGCACGAGTCCCTGCGCCCTGCTCGGTGTAAGCCGCCAGCGTCCATTGGGCGCGGGTGGGTAGGCGGCCTTGCGCCCAGGCGCAGAAGTCACGCGCCTCGTGCCAGTTGACGTGCACGGCGGGCCATTGCGGGCTGACCGGCGGCACGCCGAAGGGGCGGCGGAAGTTCCAGCCAGCGCGGCGCTCCCAGCCGCGGCCCCATTCGTGGCCGCCGCCCTCCCGTT
Organism: Acidovorax sp. KPB24-07; assembly: GCF_057543315.1. Taxonomy (NCBI): domain Bacteria; kingdom Pseudomonadati; phylum Pseudomonadota; class Betaproteobacteria; order Burkholderiales; family Comamonadaceae; genus Acidovorax; species Acidovorax sp. KPB24-07. The sequence continues at coordinate 4,646 of NZ_BAAJYS010000127.1, read as the reverse complement.
CCGCCGTGGTGACACGGCCGGTGGCTTGCGCGAACTCGGCGAACCGGGCGATGGTGGTTTCGTATCGATCAATGGCGAAGTCGCCAACGGACACCCGGTCCTGACCTTGTGCGGCCACCGCAAAGAGTGCGCAGGCCGTGCCGTGCAGGATTGCCTTCGGTGTTGTCATCCGTTCACTCCTGGGCCGGCGTGGTGTCAGGCGGGAACCGGCGCCTGGCGCGAGATCAGCCCCTCGCGCCGCAGCGACTCCCAGAACGATGCGGGAATGGTCACACGCATCGACGCCACGTTGGCCTGGACCTGGCCGGGCGCGCGGGCACCGGGAATGATCGCCGAAACCACCGCCGGTGCCGCCGCGAACTGCAGCGCCGCCGTGCGGATATCAATGCCGTGCCGGTCGGCCACCACCGCCAGCCGCGCGCGCTTGTCGGCCGCGCCCGCGGGGATCTGGTCGCTGAAGTGATACCGGTTGCGCCCGCCCAGGAAGCCGTCGTTGAGCGGCGTGCCGACGACCACGGATATGCCCTTGCGCTGCAGTGCCGGGAAGGTGCGCGAGAGCGCCACCTCGTGGTCGAGGATGGAGTACTGGCAGGCCAGCAGCACCACATCGGGCGTCGGCACGTCCGATTCAGCGGCCAGCACGGCGGCGTCGGGCGTGTTGATGCCGAAACCCCAGCCACCAATCATCCCCTGATCGCGCATGCGGGCCAGCTCACCCATGGCACCGCCAGTGCCCGCCGCAACGGCGAAGTGGTCGCGCCACGTGCCTGGCAGTTCGCTGTTGTCGGGCGACAGGTCGTGGATGTAGACGATGTCGATCTTGGGCAGGCCCAGCCGTTGCAGGCTGTCCTCCACCGAGCGGCGCGCCCCGGCCGCCGTGAAGTCGTAGCGATACGCCATGGGCGCGGGCTGCACCCACAGCGCGGCATTGGGCAGCGGCCCGCGGCTGGCCTGAAGCATGCGCCCGACCTTGGTGGACACGACGTAGTCGTCGGGATGCTTGCCGCGCAGGAAGTGGCCCAGCCGGTATTCGCTCAGGCCGTAGCCGTAGAACGGAGAGGTATCGAAGTGGCGCACGCCCGCGTCCCATGCGGCCTGCAACACAGCCTGCGCTTGCGCGTCGCTGAGGGCGGCGAAGATGTTGCCGATCTGCGTGCCGCCCAGGCCGAAGCGGAATGCGGGCCGATAACGTTGCCCGGGAGCAGCCGCTGCATTGCGGGGCAGCGCCCGGTCGGTCATCGGCCCCCGCGTAGCCAGGACGCTGCCCCGCTCGGTGAGCGCGGCAGACAGGCCGGGCGCCTGAGCCCGCGCCAGGGGCGAGGCGGCCAGGCCGGCGAACGTGGCGGCGGTAGTGGTTGCGGCATGCAGGAAGTTGCGGCGGTCCATGATGTTTTGATCCTTGGTGAAATGACGAAGTCCGAACAGCGACGACTCGAGGTCGGACGCGAAAGCCGGGGGGAGTGATGACGCGGCGCGCTTACCGCCGCGCTCGCAATGCCGCCTGGGCCCGGCGGACCAGCCCCTGATACTGGTTCTGCTTGTCGGGATACCAGGGCAGCGACTGCACCTTGCCGAAGCCGGCCAGCGCGTCAACGTAGCGCGCCGTGTGCCCGCGCTGCGACGCGTCAGGCAGCAGTCCCGCGTCGCCGACGGTTACCTGCGCACTGCCGTAGAGCGGTGAGGTGTCCACAACCTTGGCACCAGCGCTGACGTACTGGCCGATGACGTCGTACAGATCGGAGCGGGGCGCGCCAGGCAATCGATCAAACGTCAGGAACGTGGCCGGGCCCAGGCTGCCGCGCGGGAACGTGCGGCGGGTGGACATGCGGTGAGTCACGATGGCCATGGATGCACTCCAAAAAAACGGTGGGCGGGGTGCGCGGTCGCCCCACGCGCCGCGCAGGGCCCCATGGTCCGCACGCAGTTGACCGATGCCGCTCGAACGGATTACAGATTGGTAATCCAACGCGCAGGGGGTGCAGGCACAATCGGCCCGGAGGTGAAACAGGTGCACAAAGTGCTGGTGATCGAGGACGACCGCGGCGTGGCCGACTATCTGCACCAGGGGCTGTCCGAGTGCGGCTACCGCGTCGATGTGGCGCACGACGGCCCCAGCGGGCGGGCGCTGGCACTGGGCGGCAACTATGCGCTGGTGCTGCTGGACGTCATGCTGCCGGGATGCGACGGCTTCGAGGTACTGCGCGCCATTCGGGGCAAGGGCGGGCAGCCCGTGCTGATGCTGACGGCACGCGACCGGCTGGACGACAAGGTACTGGGCCTGAATGCGGGCGCGGACGACTACCTCGTCAAGCCGTTCGCCTTTTCCGAACTGCGGGCGCGGGTCGAGGCGCTGATTCGCCGGGGCCATGCCAGCATTCAGGAGCAGACCGTGCTGCGCGTCGCCGATCTGGAACTGGACCTGGCAGCGCACAATGTGCGCCGCGAAGGCCGCCGTATTGAGCTGTCTACCAAGGAATTCCAGCTGCTGTCCTTGCTGCTGCGCCGCAAGGGACAGGTGCTGACCCGCACCACGTTGGCCGAACGCGTCTGGAACATCCATTTCGACTCCGACACCAACATGGTGGAAGTCGCGGTGCGGCGCCTGCGCGCCAAGGTGGACGACGCATTCCGCCACAAGTTGATCCACACGGTGCGAGGTGTGGGCTACATCCTGGAGTTCCGCGGGGGTGCAGATGGCGACGCATGAGCCCCGCCGGCGGGCGCCGCATTCCGTGGTGCGCCGCCTGGCGCTGCAGTTGGGCCTGGGCGTGGCGCTGTTGCTGGGTGCGATTTCCGTCGTCGTATACCTGGGGGTGCAGACGCTGCAGGAGCAGGCCCAGTCGCGCATCTTGGGCATCAAGGTCCAGAAGCTGGTGGAAACCTCCAGCGCGATGTGGCGACCCGAGAACCAGGACTTTCTGCACCTGCTGCAGACCAACGCCGTCAAGCGCCAGGGCTCGCGGCTGCAGCTGCTGCACCCCGACGGCTCGGCGTTCTACCTCGATCCCCACGACGAAGCACACACGCTGTCGCCGCAGGTGCGTTCACGCAGCTTCGAGCTGCGGTCGGCTGACGGACAGCGGTCGCTGCGGGGCCGCTTCGATGTCGATATCGCAGAGGACGAGCAGCGACAGCAGACCCTGGCGCGCCTGCTGGCCCTGGCCACCGCGGCCGGGGCGCTGGTGAGCGCAGGACTCGGATTCGCCGTAGTGCGGCATGGCCTGCGCCCGCTGAGCCAACTGGCCCGGCAGACCCAGGCGATGTCTGCAGGCCGGCGACTCGCGCATCTGCAACTGTCGGCGCGCAGTGCCGAGCTGGCGCCGCTGGTAGACCAGTTCAACGAACTCATCGACCGGCTCGAAGCGGGCCGCGCGCAACTGGAGGCTTTCAATGCCGACGTGGCGCATGAGCTGAGAACGCCGCTCACCGCGCTCATCGGCAAGACCGAGCTGGCGCTGTCGCGACCGCGTGCGGCGCCCGAGTTGGCGCGAACGCTGGCGTCCAACCTGGAAGATCTGGGGCGCATGGCCTCGGTGGTGAACGATATGTTGTTCCTGGCGCGCGCCGACGGAGGGCTGCGCGCGCGTGTGGATGCGCCACGCAATCTGGGTCCGCTCATCACCGAACTGTTCGAGTACCACGAGGCCGACGCCGCTGAGCGGGGCCTGCGGCTAGCCCTGGAAGGCGAGCTCATTCTGCCGGTGGACGAACGGTTGGTGCAGCGCGGCGTCTCCAACCTGCTCAGCAACGCGTGCCGCTATGCCGCGCCAGGCAGCACCGTCCGCGTGAAGCTGGCTGCGGGCGGTGCGGACGGCCCCGGCGTGTCAGTGGCCAACGAAGGGCCACCGATTCCCGAGGCCGCATTGCCTCGCCTGTTCGACCGCTTCTATCGCGGCGACTCGGCCCGGCACCGCGAGGGCATGCACGCGGGCCTGGGACTGTCCATCGTGGCGGCCATCGCCCGCATGCACGGCGGCGATGTCTGGGCGCGCTCGGCGGCCGACGGCACCGAGGTCGGCATGCGGTTCGGGACGGCGCCGGTCGGCTGACGACCTCTCCGCATCTGCGCACGTGCCCGCGCTGCGTGCCGTCGTCGCAACCGTCCCGGGCGCACGGTCTCAGCCATCCCCCCCACCCCCGCCGCTGATCCGTTGCATCACCGGGTCGCGCCGCGGGAAGGCGCGGGTCGACAGGGCATGGCTTTAGCATGCGCCCATGCACGGCACCCTGTTTCCCTCCCGATCGCCTTCCCGGCATGCAGCCCATCGACTCGGCCCCGCGCCGTGGCCGAGAGGCCCCCGCCTCGCTGCCACCCTGCTGCTGGCCCTGCTCGCCGGCTGCGCGCATGCGCCCCCCGACCCTGCCGCCCCCACCCCCTGGCTCGCCCAGGTCCAGGCCCTGCTGCCCGCCGATGTGCTGCTGATCGGCGAGCAGCACGATGCCCCCGAACACCAGGCGCTGGAGCGCGAGGCCGTGCAGTGGCTGGCCGCGCGCGGACAGCTGGCGGCGCTGGTGATGGAGATGGCCGACAGCGGGCGGGCCACCGACGGACTGCCCCGCGACGCGACTGAAGGCCAGGTGCAGCAGGCGCTCGGCTGGAACGCGGCGGCCTGGCCGTGGGCGCAGTACGGCCCGGTGGCCATGGC
>NZ_BAAJYS010000126.1:0-10660 GCF_057543315.1 Acidovorax sp. KPB24-07 | reverse complement strand
CGGGTGCGAGGGGCTGCGGTACGGGGCGCGGCAGATTGGCGGCTGCGGGCCGTTGCCGCCTTGGCACCCTGCGGCGCCTGGGCCATGCGCGCGGCCTCCTGCACGCCCTGCAGCCCCTGTGAGGCCAGTTGCGTGGCCATGTCGGTGGCGGTCTTGAAGGCCTCGGCCGCCGCACCGCGCGTGGCCTCCACCGCGGCCTGGTGCGACGCGTCGCCCATCGCCTGGGCCGCGATCTGCTGGAACTGGCTGGTCAATGCACCCCACCACTGCATCGGGTCCACGACGCCGGGCAGCGCGGTGGACGCCGCACCTGCGGCTGCGTGGTCGCTGGCGGCGTCTTCTTCGGCCGCGGACTCGGAAGCGGGCGCCTCGGCCGGTGGCTCGCGCTGGGGCTCGCGGTAGGCGGCGGGGCTGGCACGTGCGGGCTCGGGGGCGGGCGCCGCAGGCGATGGCTTGGGCGCGAAGGCACCGGCCAGATCGCCCATCGCCACGTTCATGCCCTTGAGCGTGGCGAGGGTCATCTTCTGCACCTCCAGCGCCTGCACCGTGGCGCTCAAGGCGCGCGAATTTTGCTCCAGCCAGAACTGCACGGCCTTCAATTCATCGATGCGTTTTTCCAGTTCTTCCACGCTGATCGTCGGGGCCACCCAGCTCGACAGGCTGGGCATCTGCGGCACGCCGCCCGGCGCGCCTTTGGCCAGGTTCTGGAGGAAGTCGAAGCCCGGCACGAACCTGCCGAAACCGAAGGGGGGATGTGTCGCTCATGGCCATTCCTTTGCGATGCGCTGCATGGCGCCGGTGGGGATGGGACAGCTTAACGCGATTGCCCCGCGGGGCCAACGCCGCGGGCATCGCCCGGCATCGCCAGGGCACCTCGCCGGCACCGCTTTCTGCGCGCGCCTCGGGGCCTTCGAACCCAGCATCCATGCCGCTTGCAGCGTGCAATCCGCGTGCGGCCCGCGCCCGCCGATGCAAACCCCCTAGAATCCGGCGACCAGCATGCTGGAATGTTCACCACTTTTTCCGAGAAATACCAACACCATGGCAACTGCAAAGAAAACCACCGCGCCTGCAAAGAAGGCCGCTCCCGCAGCCAAGAAGGCTGCAGCCCCCGTGGCCAAGAAGGTCGCAGCACCGGCCAAGAAGGCCGCTCCCGTGAAGAAGGTCGCAGCCCCCAAGGCCAAGGCCCCCGTCGCCGCCAAGGCGCTCCTGCCGCGCTCAAGCCGCTGAAGGAAGTGTTCACGAAGACCTCGCTGATCGCTCACCTGGCGCAGCAGGCCGGCGTCGAGCCCAAGGCCGCCAAGGCCGTGCTCGCAGCGCTGGAATCGGCCATCCTGGCGTCGGTGCACAAGAAGGGCTCCGGCGAATTCACGCTGCCCGGCCTGATGAAGATCGGCCTGCAGCAAGTGCCTGCCAAGAAAAAGCGCTTCGGCAAGGACCCGTTCACGGGTGCCGAGCGCTGGTTCCCCGCCAAGCCCGCATCGGTCAAGATCAAGACCCGCGCGCTGAAGAAGCTCAAGGACGCCACGGTCTGATCGACCGATGCGCTCCGCGGTGCCTTGGCGGCACCGCCAGCCCAACGAAAAAAAGCCGGCACCTGTGCCGGCTTTTTTCATGCGCACCGCGTTCCCATCAGGGCTCCAGATACCACTGCGCCAGGCGCTTGCGCTCGCCGGGGCCCACGCCCAGCCGCTGCTCCAGGTAGCGCAGCACGCCGCCATGGTCCGTGTCCACGGCATGCAGCGCCGCTTCGAGAAAGTCCTGCTGCACGCGCCACAGCACGTTCAGCACCGCCTCCGGCGCAGCCCCGTTCACCTGCGCGGGCCGCCGATACAGCCCGTTGGTGAGCAGGTAGTCCTGCATCACCACCTCGCGCGACACGCCCAGCGCCAGCAGGATGAGCGCCGCCGCGAAGCCCGTGCGGTCCTTGCCCGCGGTGCAGTGAAAGACCAGCGGCGTGTCGTTGTCCAGCAGGTGTTCGAACAGCGCGGCGAACTCGCGCGTGTTGTGCGCGACGAAAGCGCGGTAGGTGTCGCGCATCAGCCCCATCGCGATCTCGGGCGTGAGCGTGTGGCCCGACAGCGCCATCTCCTTGGCACGCTGCACCACCGTGGGCTCGATGGACAGAGGGTAATAAGCCACGTCGGGCAGCACGTAGGCCAGCGTGGCGCGCTCGTGCTCCCCCCGGAAATCCACGGCGCGCGCCAGACCCAGCGCCGATAGCGCCCGCGCGTCTTCGGGGGTCAGCGCGGCCAGGTGGTCGGAGCGGAACAGGCGGCGCCAGCGCACGGGCCGCCCCTGCTCGCCCGGGTAGCCGCCCAGATCGCGGAAATTCGTGGCGCCCAGCAGGTTCAGCGAACGGGTGTAGGAAGGTGAGTCGCTCATGCAGCCACTTTATGCGAAAGGCGCGCGGACCGGAGGGGGCCGCAAGCGCATCGCCCGCAAAGCCCATCCCAGGCGAACCCCTGCCCCAATCGCAAGGCGCCCCCTATACTGGCTACGGAGCACCCGACCCCGCTGGAAGCCATGGCGGTGGCATGGATGCAAGTGCACAGAAAGAGGCACGGAGAAAGAACGCAAGGGCGAATGCCGGCCCCTGCCAAGCGGGTCCCCGGCGCGAGGGGCCGGGTTCGAAGCGGAGAGGTACATGAAGAATCCAAGGCCAGCGACCGTCCACGGTCCGGCCTTCCATTCCATAATTTCAGGAGGAGGCTTGCATCCATGAAGAAGACGCTGGCGAACGCTTCCACCAGAAAGCTCCTGATGCTGCTGGTTCCGGCGCTGATCATCGTCCAGGTGGTGGCGTTCGTCTTCCTGCACTTCGCCAACCGCAAGATCGCGCTGGAAAGCGTGGACTCCGCGCTGGAAGGCGGGGCGCAGACCTTTCTGTACACGGCCGCGACCCGCAAGGACAACCGGCAGCAAACCTCGCTCCTGGTCACGAAAGACTACGGGCTGCAGCACACGATCGCCAACGGCAACCGCGCAACCATCGAGTCGGCGCTGGCCAGCCAGCTGGCCCGCACGGGGGCCGAGCTGATCGTCCTCACGGACCTCAACCACAAGGTCGTGGCCCGCGCCTCCGCGACCCAGCTTCTGAACGAGCGCGACATGGACCTGGATGCCACGCTGGAGGCCCTGGCGACCGAGATCAGCGAGACCGGCCGCAGCATCGGGCCGCTGGCTGCGGGGGAGCACACGCCCGTGCTCTACAACTGGGTCAAGGCCACCATCAGCGCCCCCATGCCCATCATGAACATCTTCCTGGGCTACCGCGTCAACACCATGGCGGTGGAGCAGTTCACCAAGATGACGCAACTGAAAATGGCGTTCCTTTCGCAGGAGAGCGAAGGCGATTTCGTCATCCACACCTCGACCCTGCCCGGCATCGTGCTCAACCGCAGCATCCACGAGCATGCGCAGTCGTCCGAGAACTTTTCGGCGGAAGGGACGGACGGCGCGCAGTACCGGGCCAAGGTCATCAACCTGGGCGGGCTGCAGGGCTCCAACGTCATTGCCGTGGTGGCCAAGCCGTTCGCGCCGGTCTTCTCGCCTTTCCTGCGGCTGGAGGCGCTGTTCGCCGCCAGCATCCTGTTCAGTTCGTTCCTCTCCATCCTGGCCGCGAACCTCATCACCAACCGGGTGGTCGTGCCGCTCGAGAACGTGGCGCACCGCGATGCGCTGACCCATCTGGCCAACCGGCGGCTGTTCGAGATCAATCTGCAGAACGCCGAGCAGAACCAGCAGGCCCTGAACACCGGATACGCGATCTTGCTGATGGATCTCGACAAGTTCAAGGCCATCAACGACAACTACGGCCACGAAGCGGGAGATGCCGTCTTGAAGGAAGTGGCGCTGCGCACCAGGAAGCACGTGCGCTCGTCGGACACGCTGGCGCGCCTGGGCGGAGACGAGTTCGCCATCCTGATGCGCTCGCAGGACCTGCAGCGCGTGCAGGAGGCCGCCGCCGCCATCGTCAACGCCATCCGGCAACCCATCCAGGTGCGGCCGGACCAGTGGGTGAACGTCGGAGCCAGCATCGGCATCGCGCGCTCGCCCGAGAATTCGACCGTGGCCGCCCAGGTGCTGCATTGCGCCGACCTTGCCATGTATGGCGCCAAGCAGCAGGCCAGCGGGCTGCAGGTGTATGAGGGCACACCGCCAACGTGACGCCGCACCGCCACCGCAGACACCGCGCTCGCGAAGGTGATTGCGTTGCAGCCCGTCCTGCGCGCAGGACCGAACGCGCCAACGGTTGAGTAGGACAGGTCTGATTGACGTGATTTGAAATTCTGGACCCAATGGACTTCCTTCACCCATCCCCGCTCACATCCACCCACTGCCGAGGTCCGCACCCCCATGCCCAAGCTCCAAACCGAATCCAGCGCCCGCCATCCCGTCGAGATCCACTACGAAGATTACGGACAGGGCGCCCCCGTCGTGCTCATCCATGGCTGGCCCCTGAGTGGACGCTCGTGGGAAGCCCAGATCCCAGCACTCGTTGAAGCGGGCTACCGCGTGATCGCCTATGACCGCCGCGGCTTCGGCGCTTCGTCGCAACCCTGGGAGGGCTACGACTACGACACCTTCGCGAAAGACCTCGATGCGCTGATGACCGGCCTCGATCTCACGGGCGCCACGCTGGTCGGCTTCTCGATGGGCGGCGGCGAACTCGCGCGGTACATCGCAAAGTACGGCAACCAGCGCGTGGCCAAGTTGGTCTTCGCGGGCGCCGTTCCGCCGTACCTCTACAAGAGCGCCGACAACCCGGAGGGTGGACTGGACGACGCGACGATTGCGCAATTCCAAGAAGGCGTCAAAAAAGACCGGATGGCGTTCCTGGAAGACTTCACGCACAACTTCTTCAGCGTGGACGGCAAGCTCAAGGTCAGTGAGGAACAGCGCCAGTACGCCCGCGACATCGCCGCCATGGCTTCGCCCAAGGGCACGCTCGACTGCATCCAAGCCTTCGGCAAAACCGACTTCCGCGAAGACCTGAAAAGCGTGAAGGTCCCAACGCTGGTCCTTCACGGCGATGCCGACGCCATCGTGCCGCTGGAAGTGAGCGGCGCCCGCACCCACAAGGCGATTCCTGGCAGCGTGCTCAAGGTCATCGCCGGGGCGCCGCATGGCTTCAACCTGTCGCATGCGCAGGAATTCAACGCCGCCTTGATCGCATTCCTGAAAAGCTGACGCCATGGCCGAGCCACACGCCCCCATTCCCGCGACCTTCGAAGACTTCGAGCGCCAGGCGCTGGCGAAAGGCTACGAGCAGGCACTCGTTCGCACCTGGGCCCCGCAGCAAATCGTGCAGGAGCATCGGCACGATTTTCATGCGAGTGCATTGGTGGTGGCGGGCGAGATGTGGCTGACGCAGTCGGGCACCACGCGCCACTTGGTGCCCGGTGATAGGTTCGAACTGGATCGGTTGGAACCGCATGAGGAGCGTTACGGCCCGGATGGGGCCACGTACTGGGTGGCGCGGCGGTCGAGTGCGGCTTGAATCGGCGGGATGCTTGGGATTGCGGAATTGCAGTGATGGCGCAATAGCAAGCCGACCCAGAACGACAGCGTAAAGACCTGCCCAAAGCAAAAAACCCTTGGTTCGCAAGAACCAAGGGTTTTAATGACTGGTGGCCTGGGGCGGAATCGAACCACCGACACAAGGATTTTCAATCCTCTGCTCTACCGACTGAGCTACCGGGCCTAAGCCTCAAATTATAACCAGAAAAAAGAGGCGTTCTGAAACTCTGACGACTTAATTGCGTTTGCCGCGGCCCAGGTCCACGCCGAGCTGGCGCAGCTTGCGGTACAGGTGGGTGCGCTCCAGGCCCGTTTTTTCGGCCACGCGTGTCATGGAGCCGCCTTCGCGCGCCAGGTGGAATTCGAAGTACGCCTTCTCGAAACCGTCGCGGGCTTCACGCAGCGGCCGGTCCAGATCGAAGCCTTGGTGCGCATGCGGGCCGGGGTCTTTCGTCACCACGGGCAAGGCCGCCACCGGAGCGCCCTGTGCCTCGGGTGCGGTTGGGATGGCAGCAGCGGGCGGTGGGGTGGCGGCCGCCGTGGTGGCCGATGCCGCCGGCTGGGCGGCGCTGCGCGCCAGGCCCTGTTCGACCGCTTTGAGGAGCTTCTGCATCGTGATGGGCTTTTCCAGGAAGGAAAAGGCGCCGATGCGGGTGGCTTCGACCGCGGTGTCGATGGTGGCGTGGCCGCTCATCATGATGACCGGCATGGTCAGCGTGCCGGCCATGGCCCATTCCTTGAGGAGCGAGACGCCATCGGTATCGGGCATCCAGATATCGAGGAGCACGAGGTCGTACGCATTGGCGGCACGGGCGGCGCGGGCCTGCGTGGCGTTCTCTGCGAGGTCCACGCTGTGCCCTTCGTCGTTCAGAATTTCCGACAACAGGTCACGGATGCCCAGTTCGTCGTCGACCACCAGAATGTTTGCCATGGGTTTTGATCAGCCTCGCGATACGTTTCCAAGTGTTGTTAATGTGCCACCACGTGGCCAGGGGCGAATGATAGCGACACTTGCGCGCCCAGCACCACCCCTTCTTCCACCCGATTGACAAGATCGACACGGGCCCCATGCTCGTCGGCGATCTTCTTCACTACAGCAAGTCCCAGGCCAGTGCCTCGCGGCTTGGTGGTGACATACGGTTCGAAGGCGCGCTGAAGGATGTGGTTGGGAAATCCGGTTCCGCTGTCGGTCACCGTCAGCCGCACGCGCCGCGACGACTGGCTCCAGCGCGTGGTGATGCGCACAGGTGCGCCGGCGGCCCCGCCCTGCTCGCGGCTGGGCTCGCTGGCGTCCTGCGCGTTCTGCAGCAGGTTGTGGATGACCTGGCGCAGTTGCTGGGCATCGCCCGCGATCTCGGGGCAACGGGGATCGAGTTCGGCCTCCACGGGCACGGTCGCGTTCTCGGCGCCGTAGAGCTGCAGCACGTCGGTGACGAGGGCGTTCAGGTCGAGCGCATGCAATTCTGCCGCGGGCAGGCGGGCATAGTCGCGAAACTCGTTGACCAGCCGCTTCATCGCATCCACCTGATCGACGATGGTGCGCACGGATTTGGTCAGCACGGCCTGCTCGGCATCCGGCAGCTTGCCGGAGAGCTTCATCTCCAGGCGCTCGGCGGACAGCTGGATCGGTGTGAGCGGGTTCTTGATTTCATGGGCCAGGCGCCGGGCGACTTCGCCCCAGGCCTGTGCACGCTGGGCCGAGACGATTTCGGAGATGTCGTCGAACACCAGGAGGCGCAACGCGTTGGGCAGCTCCGCCCCCCGGGCCACCAGGCTGGTGCCATTGGCGGCCACGCCCGAGGCGGGCGAGCCGTAAAGGTCGAAGGAATGCTGCCAGTGGTCCAGTCCATGCTGCTCGCGGTCGCCCAGGAAGGCCTCGAAGTGGCCCTGCACGGCACTGGCGAATTCGGCCAGCCCGGGCACGTCGGCCAGCGGCCGGCCTTCGAAGGCAGCCATCGGGGCCCGCAGGATGCGGGTGGCGCCGGGGTTGGTGGAGCGGATGCGCCCCTCAGCGTCCAGCACGATCACGCCCGCGGTGAGGTTGTCCAGAATGGTCTGCAAGTGGGCCCGCGCCGCATCGACCTCGCCCATGCTGTGCTCGACGGCGGTGCGGGCGTCGGACAACTGCTGGGTCATCACGGCAAAGGAGCGGGTCAGCCCGCCCAATTCATCGTTGCCCTGCAGCACGGCCTTGGGGCTCAAGTTGCCCGATGCGACCTCGCGCACGCCCTCGGCCAGCACCAGGAGGGGGCGTGCCAGTTGGCGGCCCAGCAGCACGGCGAGCAGTACGGCCCCGAAGACGGCCAGGAACAGGCTCAGGGTGAGCGTGCCGATGTACATGCGCCGCAACCCTTCGCGGGCCAGGGCGCGCTCCTGGTACTCCCGGTTGGCTTCCTGCACGGCGATGGCGTTGGACACCAACACCTGCGGCAGCCGCAGCGTGGCCTGCAGGTAGCGGGGTTCCACCAAGAGCCCCACGCTGGCGTTGCCGACGGCCACGAGGGTCTTGACCCGCGCGTTCTGCACGGCAGCGGGGTCGGCGATGTCGTCCAGCCCCTCGATCTGGAAGGTGGCGCGCTGCTGGCGCGCGTTGCGCAGCAACTGAGCGCTGGGCCGCTCGGGGCTGAGATCGAACCGGGATTGCCCGGCACTGGCCACCGGCTGGCCCGCCGTGCTGAACAGCACCACGTCGCTGGCCCCCAGCTGGTCGCGGATGCGTTCGAGCACCACGCCGGCCGCCGCGTCGGGCACCTGCGCCAGTTGGCTGCTGGCGGTGCGTGTTTGCATGGCCATGTCGCTGGCGATCGTGTCCAGCGTCACCCGGGCCAGGCTGACGCCGGCGGACAGGGCGCCCTCCACCTTCACGTCGAACCAGCTTTCGATGGAGCGCGACACGAACTGGTAGGAGACCACATAGATCAGCAGACCGGGCAGCAGCCCCACGACCGCAAAGATGCCCGCCAACTTGACCAGCAGGCGGCTGCCAAACCGCCCCCGCCGCAGCCGCACCGCCAGGCGCACCACGACCCACACCAGCACGGCGAGCAGCAGCACGGCCACCAGGACGTTCAGGCCGAACAGCCAGGCGTAGTTGCGCTCGTACAGCGCGCGGTTGTTGGTGGCGACGGTGAGCAGAAAAAGCAGCACCAGCCCGATCGCGCACATGATCGCCACGCCCACGCCCAGGGCCCAGCGGGAGGCACGGGCTTGCTGGGGCGTGCGGGGAACGCTGTGGTCGTCGGTCATGGCGCGCGCTCGGCCACGGCGCGCACGCTGCGCGACAGCATCAGGTCCCAGCCCGAGCGTCCCACCGCGCCGATCTGGAACGGGCGGGGCAGTTGGGACATGTCGAGGCGGAACTGGAAATGCACGGTATACGGCCCGCCGGAGACCTCGTCCGCGTCGGCGATCTTCCAGCGGCTGATGCGCTGCATGGCGGAAAGCGCGTCGCCCAGTTCGTCAAAGTTCTGGCCCAGGGCAACCCCCAGCCCGGTGTTGGCGAACGGCGTGGCGGACTGATTGAGGCGCCACCGGCGCGTGAGCGGCTGGTAGCTCAGGCGCAGGTAGCGCACCGAGTGGGCCACCGCCTTGTCGTACCAGTACCAGCGCTCGCGAACCACATCGGCCTCGGCCACGAAGTACATCGAGATGCCCTTGTAGAGGGCATCTTCCGCCAGCTCGGGCAGGTCGAAGTGCAGCGTGGTCGACAGGTACAGGCCCTCGTCGTTGGCTTCGACGCGCAGGTCGCCCGCGTCGGGCTGCGCCAGCACCGCCGGGGACCACAGCGCCAGCCACATGCACAGCAACGCAGCCACGGCCACCGAAAGCCACGCGGCAGGTCGCGAAGCGGTCCGTTCAGCCAGCATGTTTTTGCAACAGCGCGTAAAAGAATCCGTCATGGTCAACCGGACGATTCTCCGAGACGCCGCCGCTTTCGTCCGGTTTGCCGGGTATTAAATGGCCGGGAGATGGCAGCAAACGGGCGTCGGTGTTGCGCGCAAGAAACGTTTGCACCTGTGCTTCACCCTCGGCACGAAACACGGAGCAGGTGCAGTAGAGCAGCCTCCCGCCGGGCTGCAGCAACGGCCAGAGCGTGGCGAGCAGGCGGGCCTGCTGCTGGGCCAGTTGCTCGATGTCGGACTCGCGCCGCAGCCAGCGTACATCGGGATGACGTCGGACGATGCCCGAGGCCGTGCATGGCGCATCCAGCAAGATGGCATCGAACCGCCCGCCCCCACTGGCGTCCAGCCACCCGTCCTGCGGCCGTGCCGCATCGGCCACGAGGACCTGGGCCCGCACCCCCACCCGGTCCAGCGTTTCGTGGATGCGGGTGGCGCGGTCGGCGTCGATTTCCAGCGCCACGACCTGCATCGGCGATGCGGCACCCGCGTATTCGAGCAAGTGCGCGGTCTTGCCGCCGGGCGCGGCGCAGGCGTCCAGCACGCGCAGCGGCTGCGACAGGTCCAGCCCCTCCAGCAGCAGCGGCGCCGCCATCTGGGCCGCGGTGTCCTGCACTGAGACGTGGCCGTCTGCAAAGGCCGGCAGTTGCTGCACGGCCACCGGGCGGTCCAGGACGATGCCGAACGGCCCCGCGGGAAATGCTTCCAAATTGATAGCAGATAGCCCTAGTAAATATTGCGCTGGAGTCGTTTTTTGCACATTGACCCGGAGCGCCATCGGCGCGTGGGCATTGTTGGCCTGCAGGATCTGCTGCCAGTGCTGCGGGTGGTCCTTGCGCAGCCGGGCGATCCACCAGGCCGGGTGGTTCCACTGGGCGACCGGATCGCCGTCGGTGGCGGCCACCAGCGCATCGCGTTCGCGCAGAAAGCGGCGCAGGCAGGCATTCAGGAACGGCGCCTGCGCTTGCGATGCCGGGTTGCGCTTGGCCGCTTCCACCGCCTGGTTGACAAGGGTGAACGCCTCGTAAGGCGCCTCGTCGAACGACCACGCCAGCGCCAGGGCCGTGCACAGTAGGGCATCGGCCCGTGGCGGTGGGTTGCGGGGCGCCAGTTGCTTGCGCAGCGCCTGCGCCCGGCCCAGGTTGCGCAGCACCTGGAACAACAGCGCCTGCACCCCGGGCCGCAGACCCGGCTCGACCGCGGCCAGGGCCGCCGTGCCCGACTGCCCGCCGCGCACG
>NZ_BAAJYS010000125.1:0-10690 GCF_057543315.1 Acidovorax sp. KPB24-07 | reverse complement strand
GCGCACCGGGCTGGACGCGGAGCGCGCGCTGGGCGAGATCGGCGCGCTGCTCGGGCTGCGTGCGGGCCAGGTGCGCCTGGCCACCTCGGATGTGTTCGCCAACGAACTGGTGCCCCGGCTGTGCGTGGCGTTCCAGCGCGAGCATGCGGGCATCCGCTTCACGGTGACGGCGCTGCCCACCGCGCAGGTGCCGGAGGCCGTGCGCACGGGTGTGGCCGACATCGGCCTGTGCTTCAGCCGCGCGCCGCAGCCCGGCATCCAGGTGGCCCACCGCCAGAGCGCGCCCGTGCTCGCCATGCTGCCGCCCGGGCACCCGCTGGCCGGCGCCAGCCGCGTCAGCCTGGCGCAGATGGCCCGGTTCCCGCTCGTGCTGCCGCCGCAGGAAACCATCGTGCGCCAGATGATCGACATGGCCTGCAGCCGCCAGGGCCTGCAACTGGAGCCCGTGCTGGTCAGCAACCACGCCCGCACGGTGCTGGAGTTCGTGGCGCATGGCGGCGGCGTATCGGTATCGAGCGAAATCGCCACGCGCCATGCCGTGGCCGCAGGCGCCATCGTGGCCCGGCCCCTCGGCGACCCGGGCATGGACCTGCGCGACATTGAAGTGCAGACCCTCGCCGGCCGCGCGTTGCCCGTGGCTGCACAGGCCTTTCTGGAGCGGCTGAAGCAAGAGTTGCCGGGACTGTGACAGGCGGCAGGGCAGGCCTGCAGGATCAGGGGCCTGCCATGCGGTGCTGCAGCGCTTTCAGCACCTCGGCGTCGAGCACGCCCCGGTGCACGCTGTGCAGGGCGTCGTTGAGCAACTCCCAGGTCGGACCCTTGCCCCGCTGATCGGCAGTTTTCACATGAAACGCGTCAAGGGCTTCGAAAGGCACGGTGCGGCACGCCTCGGCCGTGATCGGCGCCTTGGCATGCAAATGCACGTAGAGCGCGGGCGCGGGCCGGCCATCCGCCAGCTTTCCCGTATCGATCTTCACTTCGAACAGGGTGCCGTGGCGGTGGTCGAGGTCGCCGTGCGATGGCAGCTTGCGGGGAGCGCCGATCCGCGGGGCCGACCCTTGCGCCTCGGCGTCAGTCGCCATGTTCAGCAGGTGCGACACATGTTTCAGGTCAGGGTACGGAAAGGTCTTGATCAGATCGGCCCCGATGGCATCGACGGACCGGTGCAGTCCCTCGATCGCCGCGATGCGCTCATTCAGCGCCTGGAGCGCGTCCGAGACCGATGGCATCCCCGCCACGCCCGCCGCCGCCAGCTGCTCGCGCCGGGCCTGCCACTGCCCCCGTACGCCGAACCATCCATCGAGCGTTTGCCGCATCTGCCGCACGGCGCTCAGCGGCTCGGTGCGCGGGTCCATCGCTGCGCTGATTGCACAAGCGTCCTTGTGCATCGATTCGGCCAGCGCCAACAAGTCGCCAGGCCCGCGCAGCCCGCCGAGCTTTGGCGCAGGGAACGTTTTCAGACGCTCCTGGGCCAGCTCCAGCACGACCGTCTGTCGCAGGGACAGCGCAGGGGCGGTCTCCTGATCCGCCTTGTTGCGCGCGAAGGCTTTGCGTGCCTTGCCCATACCGGATCGCGTGGGCCGTGTTGCGCGAGCGGAACCGGACGCGGCGGTTTCTTCCAACACCGAATCGCTCTGCGCATCGTCGTCCGGCAACGCTGCGGTTTCGCGTCGCGTCGGATGTCCCAGGAATGTGTTGCCTTCCAACAGCTTGCCAACGGTGTAGGAGACTTTGTGGGCGTTCAGCACCGCATCGCACTGCTGGGCCAGCGCGCCGACGGCGGCTACCAGCCGCTTGGCGAAGTCGAGAGCGCCGGACTGCGAAGCACCGGTTTCGGTGTCGAAGTGGCGGCTCGCGAGCACGATGAATGTCTCGGCGTGCTCACGCAAAAGCAAAGCGCCGTTTTCCATGCGGCTCACCATCGGTTGCTGCCGGGGGATGCGGGCATCCTGCAGCAGGTCGATCGCAGGGGCGTCCGACAGGTTTGCCGCACAGGTCAGCAGCGCGACGGTCTCTCGAAGAATCTCCGTGCCATTCAAGCCTTCTGCAACCACCATGCGATTGCACAATGTCCAGATCTGCTCCTTGTGCAGATCGAACGCTCTCATCCGCAGATTCGTGAGCGTGAGGATGGCCTCCTTCAAGTTCTCGGTCATCGTCGGATAGGCCTTGAGATGGGCGGGCGCACTCAGGTTTTCGATCGCCTCGGAAGTCGCACGGAGATAAGGTTCGATCGCCTCGACGGCGAGATCAACCTGACCGAGGTAGGCATGCAGGTCGCGGTCCAGCGCTGGCAGGTCCACTGGCTCCGAGCGCGCCTGGAGCATGCGTTGCGAAAGCGAGTAGCCTGCCTCGGCAGGCAATGGGGGAGGGTAGCCCACCAAGGTGGCGGCCAGCGCTGCGCGCTTGTTGTAGAGGGCCACGAACGATGTTCGTCCGTCCTCACCGGCCCGGTGAAGTTCGGTCATCTCCTTGAAGGCCGCAATGCCGCGATCTGCCGACTGAAAGGCCATCCACAACGTGCGCTGCTGTTTCTCGACCGTGACGAGCCCGCGCGTCCAAAGCTGGTCGAAAGTACGGAGATAAGCCATTGCACCGCCAACCGTCTGGGCGGCGGCCATGGCTACCTGCTTTTTTTCGTGTTTCTCAATCTGCTGTTGCTGCGCCGGCGTCGGTACCCGCTGCGCGGGCAACTGCGCACGGGGCGCAGGCGCCCCATGGCTCGCCGCGGCGCCGCTGGAGCGGGGAACAAGGCGCTCCGTCAAGTGGCTGGATGGGCTGGCCGACACGCTGGCATGCTGGTCGTCAGCGGGCACTGCCGCCTGATCCTGCACAGCGCGATGGCCACGGTCGTTCCGAGAGGTGCCTGCCGATTGCACGTGTTCGCCGGACACGGGCCTACCCTTCGAACGCGATGGGCAAGGGCTGCAAACTCATGCCTTCATGGACTTTTGCAGATCCACCAGTACCTGATCCGTCAAGGCGCCACGGTGCACTGGTCCTAGCAACGCGGCATTGAGGGCTTCCCACTTGCGGCCCAGCGCGCGCTGTTCGGCCGTTTTGACATGCACTGCCGCCAGCTCGCCGGGGGAGATATTGGCGATGGCATCGGTTCCTACCACGTTCTTGGTATGGAAGTGCACATAGAGAGGTGCCGCTGGCTGCCCGTTCGACAGTGGCTCCACAGCAAGGCGCACTTCGAACAGCGTGCCGTGGTCGCCATCCGGATCGCCGTCGGACGGCAGCTTGCGGACCGCCCCGTCCGGCACGGCCGCGCCGGAGTTCAGCAGCATGGACACATGGTTTGCCCTCGGCAGCGCGTATTGCTTCACGAGATCGATCTCGAACGCACTGACCTGCTCGTGCAAGGTCTGCACCTGTACAGCGCGCTGGGCCACCTCTTTTTGCAACTCGACCGTTTTCGGCTCCAGTTCGACGCCGGTCAAACCGTCAAGCTGTTGGCTGCGCTGGGCCCAGATGCCGGGCTGGCCGAACCATTCCACCAGCGCGCGGCGCATCATCTGGCCCGCATTGACGGGATCGGTGCCGGCGTCGAGCGCAGCCCGGATGTCCTTCGTGTCCTGCTTCATCGACGCCGCCAGGGCGAAGAAGTCGAAGCGCGCTCCGGACGGCGCCGCTGGCGGCTTGCGGAATTGGTTGACGCGTGCTTGCGCCAGTTCGATGCAGACCTGCTGCTGCACCGACAAGCCGGGCTTCGAAGCCGAGGCAGCCGATGCCCCCGATGCGGAGTGCGTGGCCTTCGCATGGCGGCGGGATTTGCGGCCGGGCCTGGACGACTGCGCCTGAGCCGCCTGATCGGAGGCCGCGGCTTCCTGCGCTGCGGCGGCGGGCTCTTCCGACTCGAGCGGAGCCTCACGCGCGGTCGTTGCCTGCCCCTCCGTAGTGAACTCATGGACGCGCTCTGCGATCTGTGGCGAAAGCTTGTACGCGTTGAGCACCTCGCCGATCTCGGTGGTCAGGAGCCGGATGCTCGCCGCCATTTCCAGCGCCGCCCTGCCGACCGGTGATGCGGCCAGGTCCTGGTCCGGCGGCAGATCCCGGGTCGCGGCCGTGAGGTGATCGTGCGCGTGGTGTTCCAGCACCTTCACGTAGTTTTGAAGCCATGCCTCCTTGCCAGGCAGGGGCCCGACGCGCGCGTCCTGCAGCAGATCCACGACGCCGCGCATGCGCACGACATCGCCGACGAGTCCTTTCTGCATTTCCCGGGTCTGGCCGGTCACGCTTTCAGTCTCGTCGGCCAGCGTCAGCATCATGATGCTCAGCATCACTCGATCCACGTGCGAATTGATGGCGATGAGCCGGCTCTCGGCCGTGCCCATGACTGCAGCCTTGAGCGTTGTTTCGGCACCGGCCGTCGATTCGAACGTTTCCCGCTTCCCTAGCGACTTCAGGGTTTCTGCCAACGCGACGGCACAAGGCTCCAGCTCTTTGAGTTGCGTATCCGTTTGCTCGATATAGCGGGTCCACAATGCCCGGGCGGTCGCCATGTCAGGATAAGAAAGAAGCTTATCCCGCAGCGGCTTGACGTCAACTTTGGGCGTCGTCATGACCAGGCGATAAGCAGCCATCGTCCGCTGCTGCTCAATAAAGACCGGAAAGAGTGGGCCGAGCTTTTGCGCCTGGCCCATCGTCAGCTTGCCCAGCGCCTCCATGGCAGCCTGGGCTCTCGGGAAAGCACGGGACGATGTGAAGCGCATGGCCGGAGCATGGGTCGCCATCGACATCCTGTCCGAGGCCGTGTGATATTGCTGGAGGAAGGGAACCGCCTCGTCGATGGTTCTGCCCGCCGCCAGGGCTGCAGGCGAAGGGCGCGCCAACGCTGTTTCCAAGACACCGCGCTGCGGGAGGGCGCTGGTTCGGGGACGCTGTGCCGCGGCGTTGGCAGAGCCACTGGCCTCCGCACCGCTGCGCGAGCGCAAAGTATCCGAAGGCCCGCCTTGGTGGACCGAGGAGCCGCGCTGCCGCCCTGCCGATGTACTGGCCGAGGGAGACGCGCCTTGCGAAGGTGGCGTGGTGGCAGGACCGGACGGTGCCCTTGCGGCATGGCCGCGACGGTTCACATTTCCTGAGGGCATGGAAAACCTTGACGAAGTCAATCTACAGCCTGAAGGATGGCTGTGGTACTGCGGAAAGACTCTCAAAACCCGAAGCAGCTCAGGGGCTGGCGAAGCCCCCTTTGCAAAGCGTGGGGGCCCGCCCAGCCCTCACGCCGTGGCTACTTCTCGGCGTGCTGCTGGCGAAACTCCCGCGCCTTGCCGAAGTGCCCGCACCCGATGAACGGCACCGGCGGGCGCAGCGCGGACAGCGGCGAAGGGTGGTTGGCGGCGAGCACCAGATGGCCCCGGTCGCCCGGAATCCAAACGCGCTTGGATTGGGCGTGCGAGCCCCACAGCATGAACACCACCGGCCGATCGCCCTCGGCCACATGGCGGATCACTGCGTCGGTGAGCTCCTCCCAGCCCTTGCCGGAATGGCTGGCGGCCTGGCCCTCTTCCACCGTGAGGCAGGTGTTGAGCAGCAGCACGCCATTTTTGGCCCATTTGGCGAGGCTGCCGCCCGGCTCGGGCCAGGCGGGAAAGGGGGTGCCCAGGTCGCGCTGCATCTCCTTGAAGATGTTGCGCAGCGAAGGCGGCAGCTGCACGCCGGGCGCCACCGAAAACGCGAGGCCCTCGGCCTGCCCGCGGCCGTGGTACGGGTCCTGCCCCAGGATGACCACGCGCACCTGATCGGGCGGGGTCAGCTCCAGCGCGCGCAGCGGCCGGGGCGGGAAGATGGCGGCGCCATCCGCCAGCCGTGCCTTCAGAAACGCCAGCAGCGCCTGCCCCCGCGCACCGGCGAAAAAGGCATCCACCAGGGGCTGCCATCCGGCCGCCACGGGCCAGTCGGCAGGATCGGCGCTGTGCAGCTGGGTGGACGGCGCCACGGAATCATTCATGCTCAAAACAGCCTCCAGCACAATAAGATCTAGGGCATATAGCTATTAATTTAATAGCATCCAGCAAACCGGTGTCAGGCGAACAGCTTGGCCAGGGCCTCGCCGGGTTCCGGCGCCCGCATGAAGGCCTCGCCGACCAGGAAGGCGTTCACGCCCGCATCGCGCATCTGCCGCACGTCGGCGGGCGAGAGAATGCCCGACTCGGTCACCAGCAGGCGGTCGGCCGGCACGTTCTTTTGCAGCGCCAGGGTGGTCGAGAGCGACACCTCGAAGGTCCGTAGATTGCGGTTGTTGATGCCCACCAGCGGCGTGCGCAGGCGCAGCGCCCGGTCCAGCTCGGCGCCGTCGTGCACCTCCACCAGCACTGCCATGTCCAGGCTGCGGGCGATGGCCTCGAAATCGGCCATCTGCGCATCGTCCAGGCAGGCCGCGATCAGCAGGATGGCATCGGCGCCCATGGCCCGCGATTCATAGATCTGGTAGGCGTCCACCATGAAATCCTTGCGCAGCACCGGCAGCTGGCAGCTGGCGCGCGCCTGCTTCAGGTAGTCGGGCTGGCCCTGGAAGAATTGCCGGTCGGTCAGCACCGACAGGCACGCCGCGCTCACCTTGCCGTCTCCCTCGGCATAGCTCTGGGCGATGTCGGCGGGAATGAAATCCGCGCGCAGCACGCCCTTGGACGGGCTGGCCTTCTTGACCTCGGCGATCACCGCCGCCTGGCCCTTGGCTATTTTTGCGCGCAGCGCCCCTTCGAAGTCGCGCGTGAGCACGCGGCTTTCCGCATCCGCGCGAATGGCGGCCAGGGACGCTTTCTTTTGCGCTGCCGCGATTTCCTCGCGCTTGACGGCAATGATCTTGTTCAGGATGTCACTCATGTCGAAAACCTTCTCCGGCTCCTAGAGCCTCTTTTGTATCGATGGACGACCGCGGCGGGCACCCGACCCTCCGCAATAGGGCCCCCCTCAGTCCGCCGCCAGCGCATGGGTGCGCGCGACGAGTTGCTCCAGCTTGGCGAGGGCGGCTCCGCTGGCAATGGCGGCGCGGGCGCGGACGATGCCGTCCGCGATCGAGTCGGCCACATTGGCGGCATACAGCGCCGCGCCGGCATTCAGGCAGACGATGTCCTGGGCCGGGCCGGGCTGGCCGCGCAGTACGCCCAGCAGCACCTCGCGCGACTGCTCGGGGGTGTCCACCTTCAGGGTCCGGTTGCTGGCCATGGCCAGGCCGAAGTCCTCGGGGTGGATTTCGTACTCGGTGATCTCGCCCTTTTTCAGCTCGCCCACCAACGTGGCCGCGCCCAGGCTGACCTCGTCCATGCCGTCGCGGCCATAGACCACCACGGCGTGCTCGGCGCCCAGCCGCTG
The DNA here is from genome assembly GCF_057543315.1 of Acidovorax sp. KPB24-07. Classification (NCBI taxonomy): domain Bacteria; kingdom Pseudomonadati; phylum Pseudomonadota; class Betaproteobacteria; order Burkholderiales; family Comamonadaceae; genus Acidovorax; species Acidovorax sp. KPB24-07. Next base: position 3,370 of record NZ_BAAJYS010000125.1, on the reverse strand, counting down.
CAGCGCGCGCACCTGGATGCCCACCAGGTCGGGGTGGAACACCCCCATGAGGATGTTGGGCGCGCCCGCCGGGTTGGTGAGCGGCCCGAGGATGTTGAACAGCGTGCGCACGCCCATTTCCTTGCGCACCGGCGCCACGTTCTTCATGGCGGGGTGGTGGTTGGGCGCGAACATGAAGCCGATGCCGACCTCGGCGATGCAGCGCGCGATGGCCTCGGGCGGCAGGTTGATGTGCACGCCCAGCGACTCCATCACGTCGGCGCTGCCGCTCTTGCTGGAGACGCCGCGCCCGCCGTGCTTGGCGGTCTTGGCGCCGGCAGCGGCGGCCACGAACATCGCGCAGGTGGAGATGTTGAAGGTGTTGGCGCCATCGCCGCCCGTGCCCACGATGTCCACCATGTGCGTGGTGTCCGGCACGTGGACCTTGTTGGAGAACTCGCGCATGACCTGCGCGGCGGCGGCGATCTCGCCGATGGTTTCCTTCTTGACGCGCAGGCCGGTCACGATGGCCGCCGTCATCACGGGCGACAGTTCGCCGCGCATGATGAGGCGCATCAGGTGCAGCATCTCGTCGTGGAAGATTTCGCGGTGCTCGATGGTGCGCTGCAGCGCTTCCTGGGGGGTAATGGACATTCCGTTTCCTCGAATGAAACTCAGGCGCCGGGACGCTCGGAGAGCGCAAGCCGGATGCCGAAACCGATGAACATCGCACCGGCCACGCGGTCCAGCCAATGCATGCCTCGCTGGATCGCACCCTGGCGGCGGGCCATCCACGCCGCCGCCAGCGCCCAGCCGGCGTTGACCGGAATGGCGTTGATGTTGAACAGCACGCCCAGCAGCACGAAGGCCCAGGCCTTGTTCTCGGTGCCCGGTGCGATGAACTGGGGCACGAAGGCCAGAAAGAAGATGGCCACCTTGGGGTTGAGCACGTTGGTCCAGAACCCGCCCAGGAACACCTTCTTCAGCGAAGCTGGCGCCGAGGGCGCGGCGCGCGCGGCGGCCAGATCGGCGCCATCGGCCGCGCCGGCAGGGGCCCTGGCCCACAGCATGCGAACGCCCATCCACAGCAGGTAGGCGGCCCCCACCCATTTGAGTGCCGTGAAGGCCGTGGCCGACGCGGCCAGCAACGCCCCCACGCCCACGGCCGCCGCGACGATGTGCACGAAGCACCCGGCCGTGATCCCGAAGCCCGCGACGAGCCCGGCGCGCACGCCGGATTTCAGCGCGTTCGTGACGATGTAGAGCACGTCCGGCCCGGGCGTGAGGTTGAGCAGCCATCCGGCCGCGATGAACAGGAGCAGCTGGTGCGTCTCGATCATGGCCGCGCCTGCAGGAAGTTGCGCAGCATGGCGTGGCCGTGCTCGGTGAGGATGCTTTCCGGGTGGAACTGCACGCCCTCGATGTCCAGCGTCTTGTGGCGCACGCCCATGATCTCGCCGTCGTCGGTCCAGGCCGTCACCTCCAGCACGTCCGGGCAGGTGGCCCGCTCGATGGACAGCGAGTGGTAGCGGTTCACCGTGAACTGCTCGGGCAGGCCGGCGAACACGCCTTGCTGGGTGGTGGTGATCACGCTGGTCTTGCCGTGCATCAGTTCCTGGGCCCGCACGATGGTGCCGCCGAATGCCGCCCCGATGGCCTGGTGGCCCAGGCACACCCCCAGGATGGGCAGCTTGCCGGCGAAGTGGTGGATGGCGGCCACCGAGATGCCGGCTTCGGCCGGCGAGCACGGCCCGGGAGAGATGACGAGCCGGTCGGGCGCCCGTGCGGCGATGCCCTCCAGCGTGATCTCGTCGTTGCGGTACACCTCGACCTCGGCACCCAGCTCTCCGAAGTACTGGACGATGTTGTAGGTGAAGCTGTCGTAGTTGTCGACCATCAGCAGCATGGCTTTGACCTCTTGAATGCTTGGGGTGCCGGGCCCGGCCCCCGTTGGGAAATGCACTCCCGTCACACGGCGCGGCCCGGTCCGGGCGCGTCCGCGGCTGCCGAGGCAGCGGAGGGAGACTTTTTGGGATGCGCGCCCGCGCGGCGCACCAGGGGTGTCAGTTCGCAGGCTTGCGCCAACGAAGGGGGAAGGGTGCCGCCAGGCAAGGACGCGGATGAGGCATGGCGGCGATTATCACCTGCCTGCCCACCCCGCAGTGCAAAGGACGGATTCGCGGGGCGCCGGCCCCTGCGACGCCTCGCAGGCGCCCCAACGAGCCCTGCGGCGCGCCGCTCTCCCGCGCCACGCCGGAGCCCGCCGCACTTCGCATGGCCGCAATCCGCATCGCATACAGAGCGTTTACATACGCTTGCCACGCGGAAAGTCGGAACCTCCGCGTTGGGTCCTGCAACCGCCCCCTTTCCGTTCCGAAAAGGCCGATTGCCGTCCAGTGCATTTCTTCATCAACTGCAAGGGGTCAATCCATGGGTGCGATAAAAAAACGCGTTCAAATCAATCGCGAAGGGCATTGAAAAGGCTGTTCAGGGCGTAGGGCAGATTGCCAAAGGCCTGGCCACGCTCGATCTGAAAGGGGCAGCGGCCGGTCTCAAGAAGCTGGGAGAGGCGGGCGGAGACATCGCCCGCGGCGCCATCAACCTCACGCCGGCCGCATTGGCGGCCAATACCTTACTGGACGGGGCGCTCGACAAGGTGCTCAAGAAGGTGCAGAGCGTCGCCCAGAAGGTGGTGGACACCGCCGTGGACAGCGTCGAGGGCGGCCTCACGAGCATCAAGAAGGGCGCCGTGGGCCTGGCCAAGGGCATTGCCAAAGGCAACCTGTCTCAGGCCCTGAACGGCATCAAGGACCTGGCGCTGGGCGCCATGGAAACCGCCTCCAATTTCGGGCCCGGCGGCATCGCCAAGAACGTGGCGCGCCTGGCGGTGGACTCCACCATCGACTTGGCCACGCAGGAGGTCACCAAGGCCGCGTCCAAGGTGCTGGACCCCAACGGCACATCGCTGCTGGGTGGCCTGGCGGTGGACACGATCGGCGCGGCCACCAGCGGCGGCCTGAGTTCCTCGCGCGCGGGCCGTTTCGCCGATGGCGAGAGTTTCCGCAAGGGCGCCAATGACCTGCCCGACACCCGCTCGCCCGGCCTGCGCCAGGACGGAGACGACCTGTCCGGCACGCGCCTGACGACCAACCGCCAGGGCGTGGACGAGCTGTGCGACACGCCTCCGACGGGCTTCCGCCAGGGCGCGCGAGACGCTGCCGAAACCGCGGCCCGCGATGCGGTCGACACGGTCGTCCAGAGCACCATCGACAAGCTGATGCTCAGCCTGCAGCAGACGCTGGACCCCAACAACGACTCGAACGCGGTCGGCACCGGCACGAACCTGGTCGGCGGTGCGTTGCAGGACGCCGCCAGCACGGCCGTGCAGACC
>NZ_BAAJYS010000124.1:0-10723 GCF_057543315.1 Acidovorax sp. KPB24-07 | reverse complement strand
AAGCCCGGCATGCCGGGCTTTTGGTGCGAGGAAAGGGCGGTGCGTGGCTTACTGGAAGTTCACGCGGTCCAGCATCTGCTGCACTTTGGTCATGTGCTCGCCCACCGCGCTGATCGGGATGGTCTCGCTCTTGAAGGGCTTGCCGTCCGTCATGGCTTTCAGGGCCGGATTGCCCGGGTCCACGCCCTTGGCGGCGGGCCATTCGTTGTTACCGTTGGCGAAGTAGTTCTGCGCCTCGGGGCTGGCCAGGTATTCCAGGAACTTGACCGCGTTGGCCTGGTTCTTGGTGTTGCGTGCCACGGCCCCACCGGCGATGTTCATGTGCGTGCCCCACGACTGCTGGTTGGGAAACACCACCGACACCTTGCTGGCGATGGTTTTGTCCTCGGGCTTGTCCGAACGCAGGATGCGGGCCAGGTAGTAGCTGTTGGTCACGGCGATGTCGCACTCGCCGGACGCCACGGCCTTGATCTGGTCGGTGTCGCCGCCCTTCGGAGGACGCGCCAGGTTGCCGGCCACGCCCTTGAGCCAGGCCTCAGCCTTCTGCTCGCCCATGTGCTCGGTCACGGCGCCGAACAGGCTCAGGTTGTAGGGGTGTGAGCCGGAGCGGATGCAGATCTTGCCTTTGTTCTTCGGGTCGCCCAGCTCTTCATAGGTGTCCACGTCTTCCTTGCTGACCTTGTCCTTGTTGTAGACGATCACGCGGGCGCGGGTGGACAGGCCGAACCAGGCAATGCCGCCGTCGGCCGCGGGCTTGGCGCGCAGGTTGGAGGGGATCGTGTCTTCCAGCACCTTGGAGCGGATGGGCAGGAACAGGCCATCGACCTCGCCGCGGTACAGGCGGGCGGCGTCCACCAGCAGGATCACGTCGGCCGGGGAGGCGGTGCCTTCAGCCTTCAGGCGGGCCATGATGCCGGCGTCGTCGGCGTCCACGCGGTTCACCTTGATGCCGGTGGCCTTGGTGAAGCCGGTGTACAGCGCTTCATCGGTGGCGTAGTGGCGGGCGGAGTACAGGTTGACGACCTGGTCCTGGGCGGAGGCGGCGCCAGCGGCGGCCAAAAGGCAGGCCGCCAAAACGGCTTTCATGGACTTCTGCATGGAGAGGGTCTCTTCTCTGGAGGTTGGAAACCGGGCGATGATAGGTCGAACGAGAATGATTCTTAAACAAGACCTGCTGAACCAGAGGTCTTATCGCGGTGGTCCCGCCCGGCCCGCTGCCACTCCAAGCGCCGCGCGCCCATAAAAAAAGCCCGGTCGCAAGACCGGGCTTGAATTGGATCCCTGAAACCCGGTTTCGAGAGATCCAAGGAGACAACGGGTTTTAGCGCTTGCGCTGCTGCACGGCGGCGGCCGACTTGGCGGCGGCGTTGGCAGCGGTGTTGGCCACGGCGTTGAAGTTGGCTTCAGCGACATCGCTGGCTTGCTTCACGGCCTTTTGAACGGATTCGAAGGCGTTGTTGGCGGCAGAGACGGCGCTCTTGAACACGGCCACGCTGGTTTCGGAACCGGCGGGTGCATTCTTGGCGGCGCTGTCCACCAGGTTGCTGAAGTTGCGCTGCACTTCGGACGCCTGGGCTTCGAACGTGCGGCCGAATTCGGCGCTGGTGCTCGAGGCGATGTCGTACAGGTGGCGGTTGTAGGCAGCGGTCTTTTCTGCCAGGGGCTGGAACAGGCTGGCTTGCAGGGACAGCAGTTCTTGCGCATCCTTGGCGCTCAGCACGGCTTGCGTGTGCGTGGCGACTTCGGCCAGGGCAGCGCGGGAAGCGGTGACGTTCAGTTCCACCAGCTTTTCCACGCCTTCGAATGCCTTGTTGGTCAGGCCGAACAGGGTTTCGAGGTGGGCCTTGTGGGATGCAATGAGTTGTTCCGGGGTCAGCGACATGGTGTATCTCCTATTGATAGGTCCTCGAGGGACGGATGGTTGAGACATCTGCGCTGTCGTGACCTGGAAGTCATGTTGCAGTGCAGCATGGGACGGATTCTAGGCGGTTGAGTTCAGGAATCAAGCGATTTTGCTGCGTTGCAACATGATTAGAGTGCATAACCAAAAATGCCGGTCACCTGAGGCACATCAAAGGGGGCGCCTCCACTGGCAGAATTTGCCGCCATGAATGCCCCCACCGTTTCCACGCTGCCCCGCCGCCTGCCGGAGCCGCGCTCCGCATATTCCGTGTTCCGGACGATTACCACCCGCTGGGCGGATAACGACGCATATGGCCATGTCAATAATGTCGTGTATTACAGCTGGTTCGATACGGCAGTGAATGCCTATCTGATTGAGCGTGGAGCCCTGGATATCCATGCGGGCGAGACGATCGGCTTGGTGGTCGAAACCCAGTGCCATTATTTCGCGCCCCTCGCTTTTCCCCAGACGGTGGAGGCTGGCATCCGCGTGGCGCACGTGGGCCGCTCCAGCGTGCGCTACGAAGTCGGGCTGTTCGCCGAGGGCGCGCCCGAGTCGGCGGCGGGCGGGCACTTCGTGCACGTGTATGTCGGCCGCGAGGACCGCCGGCCCCGCGCCTTGCCGCAGGCGCTGCTGGACGCCCTCGCCCCCCTGCGCATCGCGGTCGGCACCTGACCCGGCCCCTTTCATGAAAAAAGCACCGGAACGCTCACGCGGCCGGTGCTTTTGGGAGGGGGGCGCGGCAGGCGGCAGCCCTTCGGCCGGGCCGCCTGGCGCGTCAATGCACGGTCAGGGCTTGTACGTATCGCCCAGCACCACGCCTTCGCGGCGGGGATCGGCGCCGCCCTGCAGCACGCTCTCGCCGTTGCGCTGCACGCGGATGATGGTGCTCGTGCCGCTCGACTGGGCCGAGGTGGACACCGTGTGGCCCAGTGCGCGCAGGCCCGTGATCAGCGGGTCGTTGTTGCCGCCGTTGCTGCTGTTGATGGCCGGGTGTTCGCCGCCCAGCGAGGTCGTGGGGCTGTTGCTCGCGCCGAAGTCCACCAGCGAGGTGGCCTGCTGCGCATCCAGGCCCCAGTCGAGCGCGCCGACGACCGTCTTCACCACGTACTGGATGATGGTGCCGCCGCCGGGCGAGCCCGTGCCCATCAGGAAGTCGCCCATGCTGCCGTCCGCGGCCTTCTTGAACACCAGCGTGGGTGCCATCGAGCTGCGGGGCCGCTTGCCGGCTTCGACGCGGTTCGCCACCACGGCGCCGGTGCTGTCGGTCGGCGTGGCCGAGAAGTCGGTCAGCTGGTTGTTCAGCAAGAAGCCCTGCGTCATGTGGAACGAACCCATGCCGGCTTCCACCGTCGTGGTCATCACCACGGCATTGCCCTGCTTGTCCACGATGGTGAAGTGCGTCGTGCCCTTCTCGTCGATCAGGCTCACGCCGGCAGGCTTGTTGCTCAGGTCGCCGGCCACGGCCGTGCCCATGCTCTTGGTCATGCTGATCAGGCCCGCACGGTTGCGCAGGTAGGTCTTGTCCAGCATGGCCGCGGGCGAGCCGCCGGGCAGCGACACGAAGTCGGTGTCGGCGATGTACTTGTCGCGGTCGGCATAGGCCAGGCGCTCGGCCTCGCTCACCAGGTGCACGCCCATCACCGAAGGCTTGCCGCCTTCGATGTCGATGGCCGTGGGCTTGTAGTTGGCGAGGTTGAAGTTCTCCAGGATGCCGAGCGCCGACGCCACGGCGATGCCGCCGGAGGACGGTGGCGACATGCCGCACACCCAGTAGTCGCGGTAGGTCGTGCAGACCGGGTCGCGGCGCTTGGCGCGGTAGTTGGCCAGGTCGCTCATCTCGGTCAGGCCGGGGGTGATCGCCACGGTGGGCGTGCCGCCGCTGGTGACCTTGATCTTGTTCACGATGCCTTGCGCCACGGGGCCTGTGTAGAACGCATCGGCGCCGCCGCTGGCGATGGTGTTCAGCGTGGTGGCGTAGGCGGGGTTCTTGATCAGCGTGCCCAGGCCCTTGGGCGTGCCGTCGGCATTGAAGAAGTAGGCGACGGCCTCGGGATCGCGCGAGAGGCCGGTGGTGGCGCCAGCGATGGCGCTGGCCATGCGGCCGCTGATCTGGAAGCCGTCCGAGGCCAGCTTGACCGCGGGCTGGAACAGCTCGCTCCACTTGAGCTTGCCGTGGTCCTGGTAGGCCATCTCCAGCATGCGCACGGCGCCGGGCGTGCCGATGGAGCGGCCGCTGGCGCGCGCGCCGCCGGGCTGGGGCAGGGTGCGGTCGCTGTCGCTGACCCAGCGCAGGTAGTTTTCCGTCGCGGCCGCGGGGGCGGTTTCGCGGCCGTCATAGGCCTGCACTTTCTTCTGCGCCGCATCGTAGTGCAGCATGAACGCGCCGCCGCCCAGGCCCGACGATTGTGGTTCGACCAGGCCCAGCACCATCTGCACCGCCACGGCCGCATCGACCGCGGAGCCGCCCTGGCGCAGCACTTCGCAGCCCGCGCGGGAGGCCAGCGGATTGGCCGTGCTCACCATGTACTGCTTGGCATAGACCGCGGTCTTGCCGACCTTGTAGCCGGAGGCGGGTTCGGGCGCTGCGGGATCGCCGGGCAGGCCGGAGCCGACCGTGACCGAGCCGCCATCGCTGACGACCGCGCAGGCCGAATCCTGTCCGGGTGCCGAAGCGCTGCCACTGCCACCCCCGCCACCGCCGCAGCCGGCAAGGACCAGCAGGGCGGCCGTCAGCGTGGCGGTGTAGCGCCAGACAGGGCGCGTGGTGGAGGGTGTGATGGGCGGGCGGGAATGGCGCATTGGAAAAATACCTTTGTTCTTGAAGAAGGAAGTGCCGTCGTCTCTGCGGCGCATCGAGCATACGCGCTGCGCGGGCCCGTTCGGACCCGCTCCATTCCGCCGTGCGACATGTGCGAGATGCGATCGGTGGCGAAGCGGGTGGGGCGGTGACGCGTGCGCGCTTTGCGGGATGCATGCAGTGCGGCGGCCGAAGTGCGGTGCAAGATCCGGACCAGTGCGGTGCCCGGCAATGGGGCGCCCTTGATGACACAATGCCATGCGACGGTGCGCCGCTGCCGTCCACTGCAGATGCCCAGCCGGCCCGCCGCGGCCGCTTCCACCCATGATCATCACCAGCCTGCTCGACACCGATCTCTACAAGTTCACCATGATGCAGGTGGTGCTGCACCAGTTTCCCGGCGCGCAGGTGGAGTACCGCTTTCGCTGCCGCAATCCCGGCGTGCAACTGGTGCCTTTCGTCAACGAGATCCGCGAGGAGATCCGCTCGCTGTGCAGCCTGCATTTCCAGGATGCCGAGCTGGCCTACCTGCGGTCCATGCGCTTCATCAAGAGCGATTTCGTGGATTTCCTCGGGCTCTTCCGGCTCAACGAAAAGTACATCACCGTGAGCCCGCTGGCCTCGGGCGAGATCGACATCACCATCACCGGGCCATGGCTGCACACCATCTTGTTCGAGGTGCCGGTGCTGGCCATCGTGAACGAGGTGTACTTTCGCAATACGCAGAAGGTGCCCGACTTTCCCGAAGGCCGCCGCCGGCTCGACGCCAAGATCGCCCTGCTGCAGGCCGATGGCCTGGGTGACCTCAAGATCGCCGACTACGGCACACGTCGCCGCTTCAGCCGCGCCTGGCACGAGGAGGTGCTGCGCGTGCTGTGCGCGCGCCTGGGCACGGGGGAGCGCCGCACGACAGGCGCGCCTTCGGGGCCGGGACAGTTCGCCGGCACGAGCAACGTGCTGTATGCCATGAAGCTCGGCGTGACGCCGCTGGGCACCATGGCGCACGAGTACCTGCAGGCTTGCCAGGCACTGGGCCCGCGCCTGCGCGACAGCCAGATCTTCGGCTTCGAGATGTGGGCCAAGGAGTACCGCGGCGACCTGGGCATCGCGCTGTCGGACGTGTATGGCATGAGCGCCTTCCTGCGCGACTTCGACCTGTATTTCTGCAAGCTCTTCGACGGCGCGCGCCACGACAGCGGCGACCCGTTCGCCTGGGGCGAGCGCCTGCTCGACCACTACCGCCGCAACCGGGTCGACCCGCTGACCAAGACGCTGATCTTCAGCGACGCTCTCACCGTGCCGCGCACCATCGAGCTGTATCAGCAGTTCCGCGGGCGCTGCCAATTGGCCTTCGGCATCGGCACCAACCTTACCAACGACCTGGGCTGCGAGCCGCTGCAGGTCGTGATCAAGATGACGCGCTGCAACGGCCAGCCGGTGGCCAAGCTGTCCGACACCCCGGGCAAAGGCATGTGCGACGACGAGAAATACCTGGCCTACCTGCGCCAGGTGTTCGAGATCCCGGCGCCGCAGTGAACGCATCGACCCGCATGCAGCGCACCGGTCCGCCGGCGCGCGCTTCGATGGCCACCCCCAGCCCCGTTCCCACCCTGGAGGCTTCCAACGCCATGTCCCTGTCTTTACCGATGTCCCGCGGCCTGCGTGGCTTGTTGCTGATCGCCACGGGCCTGCTGCCGGGCCTGGCGCGGGCCGCCGAGATCGACGGGAGCGCGCTGTCGGTGCTGTGGGGCGTGCCCTTCGCGGGCCTGTTGCTGTCGATCGCGCTGGTGCCGCTGTTCGCCCCCGCGTTCTGGCACCACCATTTCGGCAAGATCGCTGCCGCGTGGGCGCTGGCGTTCCTGCTGCCGTTCGCGGCAGTCTTCGGGGCCGGTGCGGCGGGTGTGAACCTGGTGCATGCGCTGCTGGCCGAGTACCTGCCGTTCGTCATCCTGCTGGCGGCGCTGTTCACCGTGGCGGGGGGCATCCACATCCGCGGCAACCTGCATGGCGGCCCCGGGCTGAACACGGCCATCCTGGCCATCGGCGCGGTGCTGGCAAGCTTCATGGGGACGACGGGCGCATCGATGCTGCTGATCCGGCCGCTGGTGCGCGCCAACGACCACCGCAAGCACGTGGCGCACATCGTCGTGTTCTTCATCTTCATCGTCTCCAACGCCGGGGGCTCGCTCACGCCGCTGGGGGACCCGCCGCTGTTCCTGGGCTTTTTGAAGGGCGTGGATTTCTTCTGGACGGTCGGGCACATCCATCAGGAGACGCTGTTCCTCGTGGGTTCGCTGCTGGCGATCTTCTACGCGATCGACCGCTGGCTCCATGGCCGGCCGGGCGAGGCGGCACGGCCGGACCCCACGCCCGACACGCGGTCGATCGGCTTCGACGGCCAGGTCAATTTCTGGCTGCTGGGCGCGGTGATCGCCCTGGTGCTGCTCAGCGGGTTCTGGAAGTCGCCGGTGGTGTGGAGCATCGCCGGCACGCCCGTGGGCCTGCCCGGGCTGGTGCGCGACGTGGGGCTGCTGGCGGTGGTGGGCGCCTCGCTGTGGCTCACGCCGCGCCAGGTGCACGCGGACAACCAGTTCGGCTGGGCCCCCATGCAGGAAGTGGCCAAGCTGTTCGCGGGCATCTTTCTCACCATCATCCCGGTCATCGCGATGCTCAAGGCGGGCACGCAGGGGCCGTTCGGCGCCATCGTCGGCGCGGTGACCCGGCCTGACGGCACCCCCGATCCGGCCATGTACTTCTGGGCCACCGGCCTGCTGAGCGCGTTCCTGGACAACGCGCCGACCTACCTCGTGTTCTTCAACACCGCCGGCGGCGACCCGGCCGTGCTCATGACCACGCTCGCCCCCACGCTGGCCGCGATCTCGGCCGGCGCCGTGTTCATGGGCGCGGGCACCTACATCGGCAATGCGCCCAACCTCATGGTCAAGGCCATTGCCGAAGAGCGCGGCGTGAAGATGCCCAGCTTCTTCGGCTACATGCTCTGGTCGTGCGGCATCCTGCTGCCGCTGCTCGTCGCCATGACATTCCTCTGGTTTCGCTGAAAGGTCCTGATCCATGTCCAAGCCCCGCATCCTGGTCGCCCGCGCCATCTTTCCCGAGGTGGTGGAGCGGCTCTCGCAGCATTTCGAGGTCGAGGCCAACCCCGCCGACGCGGTCTGGTCGCCAGCCGAATTGGCCGAGCGCCTGCAGGACAAGGACGGCGCCCTGACCACCGGCAGCCAGCGCATCGACGCCGAGTTGCTGGCGCGCTGCCCGCGGCTGCGCATCGTGGCCAACATGGCGGTGGGCTACAACAACTTCGACGTGAACGCGCTCACCGCGTCGGGTGTGCAGGGCACCAACACGCCCGACGTGCTGACCGAGACCACGGCGGACTTCGGCTTCGCGCTGCTCATGGCCACCGCGCGCCGCATGACCGAGAGCGAGCACTATCTGCGGGCCGGCCAGTGGACGAAATGGAGCTACGACATGTTCGCCGGCTCCGACGTGCACGGCAGCACGCTCGGCATCCTGGGCATGGGCCGCATCGGGCAGGGCATCGCCCGGCGCGGCGCGCACGGCTTCGGCATGCAGGTGATCTACCACAACCGCTCCCGCCTCTCGCCCGCGCTGGAGGGCGAATGCGGCGCGCGCTACGTCTCCAAGGAGGAGTTGCTGCGCACGGCCGACCACCTCGTGCTGGTGCTGCCCTACACGGCCGAGTCGCACCACGCCATCGGCGCCGCCGAGCTGGCGCAGATGAAGCCGACCGCCACCCTGGTCAACATCGCGCGCGGCGGCATCGTGGACGACGCGGCGCTCGCGGCGGCGCTGCGCGACAAGCGCATCGCAGCGGCCGGGCTGGACGTGTTCGAGGGCGAGCCGCAGGTGCACCCGGACCTGCTCACCGTGCCCAACGTGGTGCTGACCCCGCACATCGCCAGCGCCACCGTGCCCACGCGGCTGGCGATGGCCAACCTGGCGGCGGACAACCTGATCGCGTTCTTCGACGGCCGGGGCGCGCTGACGCCCGTGAACACGCCGGGCGAACGGCCGGTGTGACGGAGGCCGCCACGGTGCTTCCGCGCCGCGGTTTAGAGCCGAATCGGCCACATGCCGGCGATTTTCATGCCGGTGTAGCTATCAAATAAATAGCAAAAGGAGTGTCGGGTTTTGGAAATGTTCGCTGTCCTGGGTTTGCTGGTGCTGGTCGTCCTGATGCTTGGGGTGCTGCTGCTGCGCAGCCCGCGCGCCGAACTGCCCCCCGAGTGGCTGATGCGCCTGCAGCGCCTGGAGGCCACGGCCCAGGCCACGCAGCTGGCGGTGGCCAAGAACGATGGCGCGCTGGAGGGCATGGCCCAGCAGCTGCGCGGCTTCACGCAGACCATGCAGGGCACGCTGGAAAGCGTGCGCCAGGCCGTGGACGAGCGGCTGGCCCAGGCGGTGCACGAGTCGCGCAGCGGCCGGGCCGAGCTGCTCGCGGCCTTCACCGCCTTCGAAGGCAAGCTGGAGCAGCGCCTGGCGCTGGGCCAGACCGATGCCGTCGCGGCGCGGCAGGAACTGGTGCAGGCGCTGGGCGCTTTCCGCGCCGAACTCACGCAGACCGGCGAAGCCCTGCGCGGCGTGCTCAACGAGCGCCTGTCCGCCATCCAGGCCGACAACGCCGCCAAGCTGGAGGAGATGCGCCGCACCGTGGACGAGAAGCTGCACGCCACGCTGGAGCAGCGCCTGGGCGAATCCTTCAAGCTGGTGAGCGACCGGCTGGAGCAGGTGCACAAGGGCCTGGGCGAGATGCAGACGCTGGCCGGCAGTGTGGGCGACCTCAAGCGCGTGATGACCAACGTGAAGACGCGCGGCACCTGGGGCGAGATGCAGCTGGGCGCCATCATCGAGAACGTGCTCACCGTGGACCAGTTCGCGCGCAACGTGAAGGTCGTGCCCGGCAGCGACGACCTGGTGGAGTTCGCCATCCGGCTGCCGGGCCGGGGCGACGAGCAACCCGTGTGGCTGCCCATCGACTCCAAGTATCCGGTGGAGCAGTACCAGCGCCTGCTGGACGCGCAGGACCTGGCCGACAAGGCGGCGGTGCTCTCCGCGGGCAACGCCTTCGAGACCTCCATCAAGGCCGAGGCGCGCAAGATCTTCGCCAAGTACGTGTCGCCGCCGCACACCACCGACTTCGCCGTGATGTACCTGCCCACCGAGGGCCTGTTCGCCGAGGTGATTCGCCGGCCCGGGCTGGTGGAGGCGCTGCAGAACGACTGCCGCGTGATGATCACCGGGCCCGCCAATCTGGCGGCCATGCTCAGCAGCCTGCAGATGGGCTTCAAGACGCTGGCGATCGAAAAGCGCTCGTCCGAGGTGTGGGGCCTGCTCGGCGCGGTGAAGACGGAGTTCTCCAAGTTCGGCGACGTGGTCGAGGCCACGCGCAAATCCATCGACGCGGCGGCCCGGCGGTTCGATGAGGTGGGCGTGCGCACGCGCGCCATCCAGCGCCAGCTGCGCGAAGTGCAGGCCCTGCCGGCCCCGGGGGCGGCGGTGCCCCTGGCGGGTGCGGGTGCCACGGATGGCGGGCTACCGCCCACTACCGAAGACGAGGCCGTTTGACATGAACACCGCACTGGCCCGCCTGATCGCCGGACAGATCTGCATTCACGCCTGCATGGCCGGCATGCGGCTGGCCGCACCGCTGCTGGCCCTGCGCGAGGGCTACAGCGCGGCGGCGGTCGGCATCCTGCTCGCGCTGTTCGCGCTCACCCAGGTGTTCCTGGCGCTGCCGGCGGGCCGCTATGCCGACCGCCATGGCCTCAAGCGCCCGGTCGGCTATGCCGTGGTCGTGGCGGTGGTCGGGGCGGCCGGGGCGCTGGTGTGGCCGGCGTTTCCCATGCTGTGCCTGGCCGCGCTCATGACGGGGCGGCGCCACGGGGGCCGCCACCATTGCCCTGCAGCGCCATGTGGGGCGCGCGGCGCACGACTCCACGCAGCTGCGCCAGGTGTTCAGCTGGCTGGCGATCGGCCCGGCC
>NZ_BAAJYS010000123.1:0-10757 GCF_057543315.1 Acidovorax sp. KPB24-07 | reverse complement strand
CACCGAACACCTGCTGGACGCCGGCTACCGCCGCATCGCCGTGCTGGCCGGCACGCACAGCACCACGGGCCAGGAGCGCCAGGCCGGCTACGCGGATGCACTGCGCGAACGCGGGCTGGCGCCCGATCCACACTGGGTCGCCCCCACGCGCGAGGCCGGCATGGCCGCCGCCACGGCGCTGCTGGCGGGCACCGGAGACATGCCGCGCCCGGACGCCTTGCTGGCCACGAACGGCCTGCTGCTGCTGGGCGCGGTGCACGCGATCCAGGCCGCGGGCCTGTCGATGCCGAACGACATCGGCCTGGCCGGCTTCGACAACAACGACTGGACGGCCCTGCCGGCCCTGGACGTGACAGTGATCGCGCAGCCCACCTACGACATCGGGCGCACCGCGGCCGAGTTGCTGCTGCAGCGGCTGTCAGAGCCCGAACGGACGGTAAGGCGGGTGGTGCTGGAAGGAGCGCTGCTGGCGCGGGGCTCCACGCGCAGGGGATGACGAGGCTGCGCTCGAAACGGTTGGCAGGGCATCGTCCGCCGAGCGATGCGCAGCACACCCCATCCAGGCTCAGCGCCGTTGGCTGCCGCGCGCCATGCCCGATATCGCGTAGGTTCCCGCTGCTTTGACAAGGACCCGAATGGCATGGGTCTTTTCCACCGTGTCGTGCTCGTACTGTGCCTTGATCGCGATCTCGATTCCGCTGCCCACCTTCCTGCACCGCATTTCCTGAATGGCGTACTGGCTGTGGTCGTCATTGAGTTCGGGAAACGCCAGGGTCCGGACCAACTCTGGCCTCCGCTCCTGCGTCGGCTGCGTGAGCCATTGCACGTAGATCTCGCTGCCCGCCCCTTCGTGCACATCGACAACGACCACGCGGTAGTAACCTGCCCGGTCCGCCTGGGTCCAGGCGCCGCAGGTTTCGACCTTTTGCACGAGAATGGGCAGTGACTCCACCTGGGCTTTGAGCAAGGAATCGCTGGCGTTGGCGCAAAAAGGCAACGCCAAAAACGCCCACCCAATGAATCGATTCACCACTTCGCCTTTGGATGAATGACGATGCCGGTGGTGATGTGCATGGTGCCTAACGCGAGCGCAGGGCTGGTGGCGGGCTTGACTCTCGGAGGAACCATGCGCCCCGTCTGTTCGATCAGCAACAAATCAGACTCCCTTTTGATGTGGAGTGGCATGCTAACCAAAACCCATCGCAACAGGCACAGATGGGCGTGGGCGCATGCTGCAAAGTGTCACCAGAGACGGCGCGAAACGAATCGTGGGCAGACTCCCGGGTGGCGAACTCGGCCCCGGCTCACCGCCGTTGCTGCAGCCAGGCCATGAGGGCCCCCTTCTCCATCGGCACGGCGATGTGGTACCCCTGGCCCTCATGGCAGCCCATGTCCAGCAGGGCGCGCAGCGCGGCGGCATCCTCGATGCCTTCGGCCAGCACCTGCAGCCCGAGCTTGCGACCCAGTTGCGCCACCATTTCCGCGATCCGGACGCCGTGCGGCTCGCCCAGGTGGCGCACGAAGGAGCGGTCGATCTTGATGCGGTCGAGCGCCAGCCGCTCCAGGTAGCTCAGCGAGGAATAGCCCGTGCCGAAATCGTCGATCGCGATGGAGATGCCTTGCGCGCGCAGGCTGGACAGGGTCGAGTTCAGCAATTGGGTGGGCAGCGCGGCCACCGACTCCGTGATCTCCAGCTCCAGCTGCGGCCCCTTTAGCCCGCTGTCCGCCAGGGCCGCGCAGACCGTGTCGAAAAAAGCGGGGTCCTGCAACTGCACGGACGACACGTTGACCGCCATGCGCCCGGGTGCATGGCCCGCCGCCAGCAACTCCCGCATGCAGGCGCACGCGGTGGACAGCACCCACTTGCCCAGCGCCACGATGAGTCCCGAATGCTCGGCCACCGGAATGAACTGGTCGGGCGATATCAGCTGGCCGTCGTCCGCGCGCCAGCGCACCAGGGCTTCCAGCCCCACCAGGCGCCGGGTCGCCAGGTCGATCTGCGGCTGATAGACCAGAAAGAGCTTGGCCGTGTCGATGGCCGCCCGCAGGTCGGACAGCAGCAGCGCCCGGGTGCGCGCCTCGGCCCCCATGTGGTCCGAATATTCCAGGTGCTGACCGCGATGGTCGCGCTTGGCGCGCTTCAAGGCGATGGTGGCGTCCTTGACGAGGTCGGCGCCCGCCTGCGGCACCTCGGGCAAGAAGACGTAGCCGCAGGTGAGCGACACCTTTTGCGCGACGCCATTCACCGCCAGGGGCTGGCGGACGCAGTCCAGCAGCCGCTGCAGCGACACCTGCGCCACCGCCCCCAGCACGCCGAACGTGTCCGCCCCCAGGCGGGCCAGCAGCACGCCCGGTGGCAGTGCAGCGGACAGCGCGCGGGCGACCCGCTCCAGCAGGCAGTCCCCGAAGCGGTGGCCCATGACGTCGTTGGTAGCGCTGAAATCGTCGATGTCGAGCAGCGCCAGGATGTGGCCGCGCGTGCCGAGGCGGGCGCATTCGTCCACCTTCTCGACGAAGTGCGCGCGGTTGGGCAGGCGGACCAGCGGGTCGTAATAGGCGTATTCATGCAGCCGCGCGAGCAGGCCGTGGTTGTGCAGCAGGGTGCCCAGGTTGGCGCAGAAGACGTCCAGCATCTGGGTATCGAGCGCGCCGCGCGCCGCGGGCACGTCGATGAAGACGGCCATGCCCTGCCGGCCCTGGTGCCCAATGTGCAGCGCCACGCCGCCATCGGCGGCATATCCATTGCCGCGGCCTTCCAGCACACGGCGCAGCACGCCCCATTCGGGCCGGGCGGCAACGGCGTCGAACGGGCCGTCGGCGAGGCCGGCGAACCGGCCGGCCGCCGCCAGCACCTGGAACCGGTCCGCAGTCTCTCCCTGCTGCGCGCACACCAGCGCATGGCATGCGACACCCAGCAATGCCGCCAGCTGGGTGATGACGCCCGAGGCGAAAGCCCGCGGATCGGTGGTCTCCAGCAAGGACGCGCTGGACCGCACGATGAGTTCCAGGCTGCGGCGGCTGGCCTCGGCGGCGCACAGCCGCTGGTAGGACCGCACGGAGGTGACGACCAGGGCCAGCAGCCGGTCATGCGTCAGCTCGGACTTGGGGCGGTAGTCGTTGATGTCGTACTGCAGCAGGGTGTCCAGGTCCATGACTGGCCCGGGCTGGCCCGTTCGCAGCACGATGCGTGCATTGGGCAGGCGTGCGGTGTGGCGGATGAAGTCCACCAGCGCCAAGGGGGTGCCGGCTGCCGCGACGGCGCCGCCCACTGGCTCCGAAGCCACGTCGAGCAGCACCATCGCCACGTTCGGCTCGCCCACGAGCAACGCGCGCGCTTCTTCGCCCGAAAAAGCGTGCCGCGACACCAGGGCGCGGCCGAAAAGCGTGCGCCCCTGCAGCGCCGCGCGCATGGCCGCATGCACGCCCGCGTCGCTGTCCACGACGAGGATCCGCCAGTCGGGCCCGCCCTGCGGGTCGCAGGTGCGGACGGTGCGCGCGGCGGCGACTTGCGGCGCGGGACAGTCGGGCACCACCCCGGCGTTCATGCGGCAGGCAGGTGGCGGCTGCACGGGGCGAGCGACACGCGATTGCGGCCGCCGCGCTTGGCGACGTACAAGGCCTCGTCCGCCAGACCGTAGGCGTTGTCGAAGGTGCCGCCCTGCGCCAGGCAGCTCAGCCCGAAGCTGGCCGTGATGCTGCTGCCATCGGGCAGGTCGAAGCGGTGGGACTCGATGGCCTGGCGCAAGGCCTCGGCCACCGGCATCGCCGTGTCGTGGCCCTGCCCCGGCAGCACCACGGTGAATTCCTCGCCGCCGACCCGGCCGACCTGCGCGGTCGGGGGCACGACGGCCTGCAGGCAGGCGACCACGCCCAGGATCACCCGGTCGCCCATCGGGTGGCCAAAACTGTCGTTGATGCGCTTGAAATGGTCGATGTCTAGCACGATCAGCGCGAGGCCGCCGCTTTGCAGCTGCTGGTTGACCCGCTCGATGATGGCCGCCCGGTTGAGCACGCCGGTCAGCGGGTCGTGGTTGGCCCGGTACTCCAGCTGGGCCGCCAGGTCCTGCAGCCTCAGGTTCAGCTGGTTCATGTCCAGCTCCGCCCGGTCGCTGCGGCGCACCAGGCGGCGCGTCTCCCGCAGCAGCCGCTCGTAGGCGACCAGCAGGTCCCCCAGCGCCTGACGGCAGGGGGCCTCTTCCAGGCCTGCATGCCGCTGGTAGGCGCTGCGTGCGACCAGCAAGGCCTGGTTTTCGGCTTCGAACAGGTCCGGGGGGGTCGCGGCGTCCATGGGCATCAGGCCGCGCTGACGGGGTGGGTCGAGAAATGGATGGCGGGAAAGTCTTCGCTGAGTTCCTGGCCGAATTCGAGGATGGTGTCGTCCTCCTCATCGTGGTACCAGTGCACCACGACCTCGTTGCCCGCGCCGGCCGCATCGCTGAGCGCCTCGATCAGGTTGAAGAGCATCTTGGTGCTCGAACTGTTGAAGTAGGCGAGCGCGATGCTCACCTCGATTTTGGTGTCCACCTGCCCGGCCAGGTAGGCCCTGAGCTGCGTGAGAACGTCGCCATAGAACGCCGCGGCATTCTCGGGGTAGGACTCGCCGCGCAAGCTCAGCGTATGGGCGTCGAACTTGAAGTCCACCTCCGGTGAACTGGGGGTCGGTGCGATGTAGAGGTTGTCCATCTGTGATCTCGATTCGTTTGCGGGCTTGGCGCGTCAGATCGCCGCTTTCAGATAGAACACCGGTGCCTGGTCGGGTCCTTGCGTCGCGTCGAAGCCAAATTCCAGCGGCTCACGGGCGTCGCGTGCCATGGTGAGGAACCCCATGCCTGCGCCCTTGCTGCCCTCGGGGGTCTCCTCGCGCAGGGTCTGGCGGTAGGCCTGCTTGATTTCTTCCAGCGTCATGCTGCGCAGCGCGGCCAGCTTCTCGCGCAGTTCGTCGGCGATGCGGGGCTCCACCGGGTTGGCGCACAGCAGCAGGAAGCTGCCGTCGGCTTCGCGGCGGATGCACACCGAGCCGTGGCGCAGTTCGCCGTTGTCATGGCTGGGCGGCGTGAGGGTGTCGGCGGAGTAATGGATGATGTTCTGCGCCATCTCCACGAAGGACGAGAACAGCTTGCGCCGGGTCGGTCCCGCCACGTCGGCGACCTCCAGCTGCAGTTTCACCGCATCGGCCATGGCCGCGATGATGTTCTGCGAGAAGTAGCCCACGTAGTAGAAGATGACGCGGTGCTGCCTGGCCAGGTTGAAGAAGGAACCGGGGTTTTCAGCGTTCATGAACGAGGGCATGGCGGATTTCCGTCTCAGGTGCGAAAGCAAAAAAAGGTGAGGTCGTCGCGGCGGTGGTGATCGCCCTGGCCCTGCCACTGCTCCAGCGCATCGAGCACAGCCCGGTTGATCTCCACGGGCGTGCGCTCCCGCTGCTCGAAAAGCAGCTCCCGCACGCGGCGTTTTCCCAGCGCGATCGCGCGCGGGCCGCCCACCTGGTCGATCAGGCCGTCGGTGCTGACGAAAACCAGCGTGCCGGGGGGCAGGATCAGCTCTTGGTTGTTCCAGGCGAAATCGAAGTCGCTGTCCACGTAGCCCACGCCTTTGCGCTGTCCCTCGATGATCTCGACCGCGTCGGCGCCGGGCCGCACCAGGAACAGCGACAGCCGGGCCCCCGCGAAGACCAGGCGCCCCTGCGCCGGCTCGAACCAGAAGCAGGCGGCATCCATGCCGTCGTTGGAGCGCTCCGTGCCTTCCTGCGCATCCTGCTGCCCCAGCATCTGCTTGATGCTGCGGTTCACGCTGCCCAGCAGCTGCGCGGGATCGCGGGCGCCGTGCTGCTTGATCGCCTGGTTGAGGCTGGTGGAGGCGATCAGGGTCATGAAGGCGCCCGGCACGCCATGGCCCGTGCAGTCGGCGACGGTGGCGAACCAGCCGTCAGGCTCGGTGCTGAACTGGTAGAAATCGCCCCCGACCACGTCTCGCGGCTCCCAGACCAGGTGCGCGCCGGGGCACACGCGTGCCAGCGCCTCGAGCGAACTGCGCAGCGTGGACTGCTGGATCACGCTCGCGTATTCGATGCTGTGCATGACCTGGCGGTTGCGCGAGGCCTGCATGTCCGCCACCACACGCATCAGCTGCAGCCCGTTGCCCACGCCGATGAAGGCGCCCTCGTGGGTGATGATGAAACCATCGGACAGGGCCTTTTCGCCGCATTCCACCGTCTTGAACGTCAGCGCCTCGATGTCCAGCGCGGCATCGACGATCAGCGGTTCCTTGTCCATGAACGCGATGCAGCTCTTGCGGCCGTAGAGCTCCATGCGAAACGGCTTGCTCATCTGGGAGAGGAAGATGTTGCGGTTGATCAGCCCGATGGGCTGCCGACCCTCCACGACAGGCAGGCTGACGAGGTCGCGGTGCTGGCCGAACACCTCCATGACCTGTTCGTTGGTCTGGTCGGTCGTCATGCAAGGCACCATGGTGCACAGGTCCGCCGCACTGGGCTGACGGAAACGGGGCCGAAAGCTGCTCAGGTACTCGGAATTTGCGGACATGGGGGCCAGGGGTGTTTGTTAGCAAATGTTATTCATTACATGTTTCGCTTCGATGACAGGATGGTGACGGTATGGCGCTGCGCAGAGGCCGTCGAGCCTCCGGGCCATTGAAGGGGCGGCTTCAGAAGGACGGGGGATGTGCCAGGAACGGGTGCTTTCCCATTCCGTTGCGATGAAGGGGCGAGCCCCACGGCGGCGCACGGCAAGGAGGCCACGCTCCGGGGGCCGGCACGCTGCGCGCATGCCTGCCGTTTCGATTCGGACCCCGACGACAGCGCCCGCCACCGCGGTCGGATCGTTGGTGTGAATGCCGATGCCTACGCTTTGCGTGGCCTGACCTTGCCGGCCGCCAGCTTGGCACGCTCCCGCGCCACCTCGACATCGGCATCGAACGCCAGCGCCACGCCCATGCGCCGCTTCACGAAACTCTCGGGCTTGCCAAACAGGCGCAGGTCGGTGTTCGGCACGCGCAGGGCCTCGTCCACGCCGTCGAAGGCGATGCCTTGCGCATCCATGCCGCCGTAGATGACGGCGCTGGCGCCCGGGCTGCGCAGGGCGGTGTTGACGGGCAGGCCCAGGATGGCGCGCGCGTGCAGCTCGAACTCGCTCTGCACCTGCGTGGCCAGGGTGACCAGGCCCGTGTCGTGCGGGCGGGGGCTCACCTCGCTGAACCACACGGCATCGCCCTTCACGAACAGTTCCACCCCGAAGAGCCCCTGGCCGCCGAGGTCGTCGGTCACGGCCTTGGCGATCTCACGGGCGCGCTCCAGGGCCGCGGGGCGCATGGGCTGGGGCTGCCAGCTTTCCACGTAGTCGCCGCTGACCTGGATGTGGCCGATGGGTTCGCAAAAGTGCGTCTCGGGCTGGCCGCCTTCGCCGAGCGCGCGCACGGTGAGCAGGGTGATCTCGTAGTCGAAGTCGATGAAGCCTTCGACGATGACGCGGCCATGGCTCACGCGACCGCCGGCCATGGCGTAGTCCCAGGCCTTTTGCACGTCGGCCGGGCCGTCGATCTTGCTCTGGCCCTTGCCGGAGCTGCTCATCACGGGCTTGACGATGCAGGGGTAGCCGATGCCGCCGTCAATGGCCGCCTGCAGCTCTTCCAGCGAATTGCAGAATTGGTAGGGGCTGGTGGGCAGGCCCAGCGTTTCGGCGGCCAGGCGGCGGATGCCTTCGCGGTCCATGGTCAGGCGCGCGGCGCGCGCGGTGGGAATCACGCGCACGGTGCCGGCGGCCTCCAGCTCTTCGAGCATGGGCGTGGCGATGGCCTCGATCTCGGGCACCACGAGGTGGGGCCGCTCGGCCTCGATGAGCGCCTTCAGCTGGGCCGGATCGCTCATGGTGATGGTGCGCGCGTGGTGGGCCACCTGCTGGCCGGGCGCGTTCTCGTAGCGGTCCACGGCAATGGTCTCCACGCCCAGGCGCTGCAGGGCGATGAGGACTTCCTTGCCCAGCTCGCCCGAGCCGAGCAGCATGACTTTGGTGGCCGAGGGCGAAAGGGGGGTGCCGAGAGTGGTCATAGCAGGTGAAGGGATGGAATGAAGAAGAAGGGTCGGAAAAAAACGGGGGCTCGGTCCCGGAGGACGGCGAACAATAATAGACGCCCATGGCGCATCCCCCCCTTCTCCAGATCGATCACCTGCACAAGCGCTACGGCGATGCCACGGTGGTCGACGATGTCTCGTTCTCCATCGCGCCCGGCGAATGCCTGGGCGTCATCGGCCCCAACGGCGCCGGCAAGACCACCACCATCCGCATGTGCCTGGGCCTGACCGCGCCCGACGGCGGCAGCGTGCATTTCCACCCGGAAGGGGCCGGCTCGCCGCTCGCCATGCCCCAGGACGCGCTGGCCATCAAGGCGCAGCTGGGCGTGGTGACGCAGTTCGACACGCTGGACCCGGACTTCACCTGCGCGGAGAACCTGCGCATCTTCGGCCGCTACTTCGGGCTCAAGGGCGCGGTGATGCAGGAGCGCGTGCCGCGCCTGCTGGAGTTCGCGGCACTCACGCACAAGGCCGGCGCCAAGCCGGGCGAGCTGTCGGGCGGGATGAAGCGGCGCCTGTCGCTGGCCCGCGCCCTGGTGAACGACCCGCGCCTGCTGCTGCTGGACGAGCCCACCACCGGCCTGGACCCGCAGGCCCGCCACCTGATGTGGGAGCGCCTGCAATTGCTGGTGCAGCAGGGCAAGTCGATCCTGCTGACCACGCATTTCATGGACGAGGCCGAGCGCCTGTGTTCGCGCCTGCTGGTGCTGGACCACGGCCGCAAGATCGCCGAAGGCCGCCCGCGCGAGCTGATCGCCGAGCACCTGGAGCCCGACGTGGTGGAACTGTTCGGCGTGGGCGCCGTGGCGCTGGCCGAAGACGCCGCCCTGCGCCCGCTCGCCGCCCGCGTGGAGGCGAGCGGCGAGACGGTGTTTTTCTACACGCACGACGCCCGGCCGCTGCTGGCCGCCCTCAGCACGCACGGGCACCTGCGTACGCTGCACCGGCCGGCCAACCTGGAAGACCTGTTCCTGAAGCTCACCGGCCGGCAGATCCGCGAAGACGGCTGAACCGGCCGCCTGGTAAAAAAGCCGGGCCGCGCGGCTTTGGAAAAAAAATATTTCGCGCGGCCTGCATCCAAACGGCGTTCCCATGGGTAGTACCTGCAGCAGCGGAGATTGCTGCTGCTTTTTTCAACCCAACCGAAGACAAGGGAAACGCCATGACCATCCAGCCAACGCTCTCTCGCCTCATCCCCCTGACCGGCGCCATCGCCGCCGCGGCCCTGCTCGCGGCCTGCGGCTCCATGTCGGCATCGGGCCCGAAGTTCTCACAGGACAGCCTGCCCGAGTCGATCAAGGTGCCGGCCGGCAACAAGGTGGCCTGGGAAACCGTGGGCGTGGGCGACATCACCTACGAATGCCGCGACAAGGCCAACATGCCCGGCCAGACCGAATGGGTGTTCGTGGGACCGAAGGCCGTGCTGAACGACCGCAGCGGCAAGCAGGTGGGCACGTATTACGGCCCGCCCGCCACCTGGGAGGCGCAGGACGGCTCCAAGGTCACCGCCACGCAGCTGGCCGTGGCGCCGGCCGGCACCGGCAACCTGCCCTACCAACTCGTGAAGGCCAACCCGGCCATGGGCTCGGGCGCGCTGACGGGCGTGACCTTCATCCAGCGCGTGGCGCTCAAGGGCGGCGTGGCCCCGGCCGCGGCCTGCACCGCCACCAACAAGGGCGACCGCCAGACCGTGAAGTACCAGGCCGACTACATCTTCTGGAAGGCCGCCTGACGGCCCGGGCGGGTCTTTCAGGGTCGAAAGCCTTTGGAGCACGGTCATGTCGGCTACCATGCGGCCCACGTTCCGGGCGGCCGATCGACGCCAGCGCCCGGCCTTCGACCGCTGGAGCCACCGCCCCTTGCCTTCCACGCCTGCCGCTGACGACGACTTCGACTACGAAGCCACCCTGGCCCGCTGCGCGGCGGGCGACCGGCAGGCCATGCGCCGCCTGTACGAGCACGAGGGGCCGCGCCTGCTGGGCGTGGCCTGGCGCATCGTGCGGCAGCGCGCGCTCGCCGAGGACATCGTGCACGACGCCTGCGTGAACATCTGGACGCGCGCCGGCAGCTTCGATGCCAGCCGGGGCAGCGCCCGCGGCTGGATCTACAGCGTGGTGCGCAACCTGGCCCTGAACGCCGTGCGCGATGCGGGCCGCACCTCGACGTGGACGACGACACCGTGCAGGCCCTGGAGGCCGAGCAGTCGGTGCAGGCCCACCGCGAGATCGCGGAAGCCTTCGAACTCAACGCCAGCCTGGGCCGCCTGCAGCACTGCCTGGAGGGCCTGGACCCGGCGCGGCGCAACTGCGTGCTGCACGCCTATGTGGATGGCTGCTCGCACGGCGAAATCGCCGAACGCCTGGGCGCGCCGCTGGGCACCGTGAAGGCGTGGATACGGCGCAGCCTGACCTCGCTGCGGGAGTGCATGGCATGACCGCGCCGATCCCCCATCCCGCCGTGCCCGAAGACCTGAACCTGCTGGCCGGCGAGTACGTGCTGGGCACCTTGTCCGCCGCCGCCCGCGCCCGCGTGGCGCAGCGCCTGGCATCGGACCCGGCCCTGCAGCGCGCCGTGGCCGACTGGGAAGCGCGGCTGCTGCCGCTGACCGGGCTGGCCGAGCCGATCGCACCGCCGGCCCAGCTGTGGACGCGCATCGATGCCTCGCTGCAGG
>NZ_BAAJYS010000122.1:0-10765 GCF_057543315.1 Acidovorax sp. KPB24-07 | reverse complement strand
AACCGTGCGCCGGCGCCTGCTGGTGCGGGGCGGCCTGTCCACCTCGGAGACCGCCAGCGGCGAGCAGTGGGACCGCCCCAACGGCTGGGCGCCGCTGCAGTGGATGGCGGTGGAAGGCTTCGCCGCCTACGGCGCGGCCGACGAAAGCTGCCGCCAGCTGTCGGACGACATCCGCACGCGCTGGGTCAAAACCGTGCAGGACGTGTACGACCACGAGGGCAAGCTGGTCGAAAAAATACTCGCTGTGCGAATCCGGCGACAGCCCCTCCACCGGAGGCGATGGCGGCGAATACCCGCTGCAGGACGGGTTCGGCTGGACGAACGGGGTGGTGCGGGGCTGGCTGGACGACCCCGCCTGACGGCCCGGCGGCCGCGCCACCCGTCGGACCACGTCCCTTATGAGGGAATGGCCCAGACCGTCGTGGTGGCCCGCGTCGGGGTATTGGCCTTCGTGGTCACGATGCACGCGGTGCCATGGGCGCCATCGGTGCCGAAAGACATCACCACGTCGGGATTGCCGACGGGGTAGGCCAAGATGTACATCAAAGGGACGTAGATAATGCCTTTGACATTATCGCCGTTGTAGGTCACGCTGTTTTCGCCATTCACCGCGAGCCGGTCGCCCAGGCGGTTGGTGAGGGGCTGGCCAGCGAAGGCAGATAATGGAACGGGGTTGAAGGGGGTCGATCCCGTTATTTTCTGTCCGTTGATCGTGCCGCTCATTTGAACCAGCGATCCATTGGCGGGATCGTATTTTCGGGTGAGTTGCAGGTGGATATTCTGCTCGGGCATGTCCAGAATGCCATCCTTGAAACTCATTGTGAATGGATTGAAATAATAGGCCTGGGAATTGATGCCATCCGTTGAAATGCTGATGGCCACGAAATTCAGATCCCAGTCGGTGCCCGGCAGCAGCGTTGCGTATTGCGCCTGGATGGAGACGAAAGACCGGCTTTGCAGGGTCTCGATGTCGAATTGGAAGGGATAGTAGCCGCTGAAATCCGCCAGTTCGCACCCGCTGAGGTCGTACAGCGCGAAGTCGGGTTTCGCGGCCTGGGGAATGGTGACGAGCGACCGGATCTGCGCGGGCTTTTGCCCATCGGTCACCATGTTGTTGCAGGCGAAACCCTGCTCGGCAGCGGTGCCCATGATGAGCGACACGGTCTCGCTGCCCTGGGCGACCGTGAAGAAGTACATGTTCAGGTTGTACGCATAGGTGTGCACCGGCTGGAGATTCCCGGTGGTGCCAGGGTCGTACTGCAGCTGGTTGTCCGACCCGATCCGCATCACCTTTTTTCCAGTCGCCGTATCGACGTAATCGCCGGCGAAGAGGGCGGCTGCAATGGGGTTGTTGTAGGTGGCGCCGGAGACATCGACCTTCGTTTGCTTCGGCAAGGTGATGCTTCCCAAACAGAAGGCCACCGGCCCGTACGTGTCGCCCGCGCGGGTGAACTCCAGCTCGACCGTGAGCCCCTGGTCGGACGTCTGGTGCAGGGTCTTGCCGTCGAAGCTTCCCGTGAAGGGGTAGCGGGTGGCGGAGGTTCCGTCCAGCGAGATGATCAGCGACACGTGGTACGCAGGGGCGATGGTGCCTGCTTGAAACACCATGTTGGTGTCGACCGCCAAAAAGGCGCCCTGGGCGTTTCCAAGGGTGTAGTAGCCGTTGAAGGTCTGCAGCGCCGGTGCGTCGGGCCGGGTGGAAGGCGAAGCCCCGAGCGCTGGTTGGGCGGGGTTCAACAGCTGCAGGTGATGGGCTTGCGTGTCCTCGATGGAAATCGAGCGCGGCACGGACGGAATGGGGGTCGGGGTCATGGTGGAGGGCGTTTCAAGGGTTGCGATCTGCCGAGGCCGGCAGGGCGGAGGGGCCCGCCCAGGGGCTCAGCGCTTCCTGGGCGGCGGTGGCGTGCGCGGCGATGGGCGCGGGCGCAGCCTCAGAAAGGGGACCAGGCCACCGTCAAAGCCCCTGCGGGATCTTTCGTGATGGCAAGCACCCGGATGTAGTCGCCATCGCTGCTTCCGGTGTGGATTACCCGCCTTTTCGGCAGGTTGCAATGGTCCCCGGGGTAATGAACGCTGCTGAGCGTGGCGTTGACGCCGGCACCATGGTCAATGGTGGTGATTTTCTGGTCCGCCATGGCATCGCTAATCCCCGTTTTGGTGAATAATGCGCAAATATCGTGATATTCCATTCCCCTGATCGGGGTGCTGAACTGGAATCAGGATTTTCACGGTGGCGCACGGGCCACTGCGCGATATTATGGGGACGGCTTTCTAACAGATTGAAAAATCCCTGAAAATTGCTTAAACGATCTGATAAAACATGAAAAACAATCGGAGCGCACGGCCTGCGCGGTGCCGTGCCTGCGGGGCCGCCGCTGCCTCAGGCCGCCTTCTCCACATGCGCCTGGCGCGTGTACAGGAAATCGATCACCGCCTTGCGGCTGCGCAGGTAGCGCGGGTCTTCGGCCAGGGCCACGCGGTTGCGCGGGCGCGGGATGTCCACCGCCAGCACCTCGCCGATGGTGGCGGCCGGGCCGTTGGTCATCATCACGATCTTGTCGGACAGCAGCACGGCCTCGTCCACGTCGTGGGTGACCATGACCACCGTGCTCTGCGTGCGCGCCACGATCTCCAGCAGCTCGTCCTGCAGCTTGGCGCGGGTGAGGGCGTCCAGCGCGCCGAAGGGCTCGTCCATCAGCAGCACCTGGGGCTCCATCGACAGCGCCCGGGCGATGCCCACGCGCTGCTTCATGCCGCCCGAGATCTCGCCGGGGCGCTTTTGCGCCGCGTGCGTGAGGCCCACCATGGCCAGCGCGGCCTCGGTGCGGGCCTTGAGCTGGGCCTTCGGTTCCCGCTTGCCGAACACGCGCTCGACCGCCAGGTGCACGTTGCCTTCGCAGGTCAGCCAGGGCAGCAGGGAATGGTTCTGGAACACCACCGCGCGCTCGGGGCCGGGGCCCTTGATCTCCTTGTTGGCGCACAGCAGCGCGCCGGCGGTGGGCACGGTGAGTCCGGCGATCAGGTTGAGCAAGGTGGACTTGCCGCAGCCCGAGTGTCCGATGAGGGCGACGAACTCGCCCTTGGCGATGGACAGGTCGATGCCCTTGAGCGCCGGAAACAGCCCCTTGGCGGTCTTGAAGGTCTGGGCGACGCCCTGGACCTCGATGAATTTCGCGGGGTTGTTCATGCCTTCACCTCTTCGAACGTGAATGCCGTGGCCAGCTTGACCAGGGCGTATTCGAGCAGCAGCCCGACGATGCCGATCACGAAGATCGCGATGATGATGTTCTTGACGTTCAGGTTGTTCCACTCGTCCCAGACCCAGAACCCGATGCCCACGCCGCCGGTCAGCATCTCGGCCGCCACGATCACGAGCCAGGCGGTGCCCACGGCCAGGCGCACGCCGGTCAGCATGTAGGGCAGCACTGCGGGGAACAGGATGGTGGTGGCGATCTTCCATTCCGAGAGGTTGAGCACGCGGGCCACGTTCATGTAGTCCTGCGGCACGCGCTGCACGCCCACCGCGGTGTTGATGACCATGGGCCAGATCGAGCAGATGAAGATGGTCCAGATGGCGGCCGGGTTGGCGCCCTTGAACACCAGCAGGCCGATGGGCAGCCACGCCAGCGGCGACACGGGCCGCAGCAGGCTGATGAGCGGGTTGAACATGCGCGAGAGGAAGTGGAACCGCCCGATCACGAAGCCCGCGGGAATGCCCACCAGCGCCGCCAGCCCGAAGCCGACCGCCACGCGCTCCAGCGAGGCGAGCACGTTCCAGCCCACGCCCTGGTCGTTGGGGCCGTTGCGGTAGAAGGGGTTGCTGAAGACTTCCAGCGCCTGCTTCCAGGTCTCCAGCGGGCCGGGAATGCTCTGCCCGGTGGTGGAGGACACCACGGCCCACAGCCCGATCAAGAGGCCCAGGCCGCAGGCCGGCGGCAGCACGGCGAGCCAGAAGGCGCGCGAGGCGGCCGCCCAGTCGCGCGGCGCCCGCGGCGGGCTGGGCGGGGCGGACTGCAGTGGTTTTTGCCCCGATGCCGGCGTTTTGATTGCCGGTGTTGCTATCGTTTGCATAGCAGAAGGGGCCGCGGCTGGGGTGGGCTCCGGCGGGGCGTGGAAGACGGCGCTGACCATGGTGGGATTCTCCTGGCGGGGGCTGGGGGCGGGCGGCTCGGGCGGGGCCCGGGGTCAGGCCTTGATCTTGAAGCTGTCGGCGTACTTGGCCGGGTCCTTGCCGTCCCAGACGACGCCGTCCATCAACTTGCTGGAGCGCATGTCGCTCTTGGGCAGGGGAACCTTGGCGGCAGTGGCGGCCTGCTTGTACAGCTCGGTGCGGTTGATCGACTTGGCGACGGCCAGGTAGTCCGGGTGGTCCTTGAGCAGGCCCCAGCGCTTGTGCTGCGTGAGGAACCACATGCCGTCGGACAGGTAGGGGAAGTTCACCGCGCCGTCGTTGTAGAACTTCATGTAGTTGGGGTCGTCCCAGGTCTTGCCCAGTCCGTTCTGGTAGCGGCCCAGGATGCGCTGGTTGATGGCGTCCACGCTGGTGTTCACGTAGGCCTTGCCGGCGATGGTTTCGGCCATCTTGTTCTTGTTGGCGAGGCCCTCGTCGATCCAGCGGCCGGCCTCCAGGATGGCGGCCGTCACGGCGCGCGCGGTGTTGGGGTACTTCTGCACGAACTCCGACGTGGTGCCCAGCACCTTCTCGGGGTGGTCCTTCCAGATGTCCTGCGTGGTGGTGGCGGTGACGCCGATGCCGTCCATGATGGCGCGGTGGTTCCAGGGCTCGCCCACGCAGAAGCCGTCCATGTTGCCCACGCGCATGTTGGCCACCATCTGCGGCGGCGGCACGGTGATGACCTTGGCCCCCTTGAGCGGGTCGATGCCGTTGGCGGCCAGCCAGTAGTACAGCCACATGGCGTGCGTGCCGGTGGGGAAGGTCTGCGCGAAGGTGTATTCGCGCTTTTCCTTGGCCATGAGCTGGGCCAGGCCCGCGCCGTCCACCGCGCCGGCATCGGCGAGCTTCTTGCTCAGCGTGATGGCCTGGCCGTTGTTGTTCAGGGTCATGAGCACGGCCATGTCCTTCTTGGGGCCGCCGACACCCAAGTGCACGCCGTACACCAGGCCGTACAGCACGTGGGCGAAGTCCAGCTCGCCGTTGGCCAGCTTGTCGCGCACGCCCGCCCAGCTCGCTTCCTTGGAGGGCACGATCTTCACACCGTACTTCTGGTCGATGCCCAGCACCGAGGCCATCACCACGCTGGCGCAGTCGGTGAGGGGGATGAAGCCGATCTTGACTTCCTTCTTTTCCGGCGCGTCGGAGCCGGCTGCATGCACCATGGAGCGCAGCGCGGGGCTCACGCCCACGGCCCCCACGGCGGCGGCCTGCAGCACGGTGCGGCGGTGGAGACTGGTTTTGGACAGGTCGGTCATGGAAGGCATCCCTTGGCTTGGCTGGCAACGTGAAAAACAAAAAAGGCGTCCTCACACGCCCGCAGGCTGCCTTGGGGGCAGCGCCGCGAGCGGTGGGGACGCCTTTGTCCGGGTTCTGCCAGGTCGCACCCGCCATTGGGTGGGGCCTGGCAATCGACCAACGTTGGTCTTGCCTCCGTCATTGCAAGCCTTGTGCCAGAGCGGGCCATGCGGGCTATTTGCTATTTTTTTTTGTAGCGATATGCCCTAGTGTTGATTGCGCTGGAGGCCTTTTTTGGCTCGAACCGTCCGGCGCCGGGCGCCGCGTGGCCCTGGGCCAAAGCGGGCCGCGGCGCGTGCAGGGCCGGGCACGGAAGCCGCGCGATGGTGCAGTGCCGCACTGCCCTTGTGCAGCGCCGCCGGCCGCGCCGGTCAGCCCAGCAGGTCCGCCACGTCCAGCATGCGCTGGGCCACCTCGACCAGCTTCATGCCCTTGTCCATCGCGCTCTTGCGCAGCTTGTCGTAGGCGGCCTGTTCGGTCAGGCCCTGGCGCTGCATCAGCAGGCCCTTGGCGCGGTCGATGGTCTTGCGGTCCTTCAGCTCGCTGCGCGCATCGGCCAGTTCGGCGCGCAGGGCCTGCTCGTGCTGAAAGCGCGCCATCGCCACGTCCAGGATCGGGCGGATGCGCTGGGGCGACAGCCCGGCCACGATGTAGGCCGACACGCCCGCGGCCACTGCCTGCCGCACGTGGGAGGGATCGTCGTCGTTGGTGAACATCACGATGGCGCGGGGCGCATCGCGGGTGGCCATCACCACGTGCTCCAGCGCGTCGCGGGCGTCGCTCTCGGCGTCCACGATCACCAGGTCGGGCTGCAGCTGCGCGAGCCGCTCGCTCAGGAACACGTCGGCCGGCAGCGTGGCCACCAGATTGAAGTTGTTTTCCAGCAGGCCGATGCGCAGCGCCCGCGAGCGCTCGGCCTGCAGCTGGGCGTGCTCGTCGTCCTCGGCGCCCACCGCCAGGTCGGGGGCCACCACCACGATGCGCAGGGAGTCGGTCATGCCCCAAGCTTAAGCAATAAATACGCCCATGCTGGTGCGCCGGCGGGGTGAAAACCCCGATGGATCGCCGCGGATACCTGAAAGCGCACTGTGCGGGTGCATTAGCACCGCTTTCGGCCTGGGACGGAAATTGCTAATGGATGTAACTTGCTATGGAGCAGGGGTTACCCGATAGCGTAAGACTCTTCGGTCTTATATACATCCGGATACATGTAAACCACTGAATGGATTGGAGCTGGGTCTATGAGCACACAAGGAAGCAGGCGTGCCGCGCTGCTGGCGATCGCGGCGCTGGCCGCCACGTTGGGGGCAGGGTGCAGCAAGGTGCCCGACACCATCAAGATCGGCGTGGCCCAGCCGCTGTCGGGGCCGCTCGGCGCGCTGGGGCAGGATATGCTCAACGGCGTGACGCTGGCGGTGCAGGAGCTCAACAAGTCCGGCTTCACGGTCGATGGCAAGACCGTCACCCTGGAAGTGGTCGCGCAGGACGACCGGGCCGACGCCGACTCCGGCAAGAAAGCCGCGCAGCAGCTGGTGGAGTCCGGCGTGGTGGCGGTCATCGGCAACCTCAATTCGGGCGTCAGCATCGCGGCGGCGCCCATCTATGCCGAAAAGGGCATCGCGCAGCTGGCCATCTCCACCAACCCGCGCTTCACCGAACTGGGCCTGCAGACCACCTTGCGCCTGGTGGCCAATGACAACCTGCAGGCCCGCGCCATGGGCTCGTTCGCGGCCACGCAGCTCAGCACCGCCAGCTACGCCGTGCTGGACGACGGCACGCCCTACGGCAAGGGCCTGGCCGATGGCGCGGCCAAGCAGCTGGCGACGGAGAAGAAGGAAGTCACCGTGCGCCAGTCGTTCGACGACAAGACCACGGATTTCGACGAGGTGGCCCGCCGCATCCAGACGGCGAAGGTGGGCGTGATCGTCACCACGCTCAACGACTTCCAGGTGCTGGCGCTGCTGCAGGCGCTGCAGAAGATCAACTACACCCAGCTGTCCGTGCTGGGCGGCGATACCATCAAGACCACCGACATGGTCAAGGGCATGGGGATGGTCACGGCCATCTATGCCACCTCGCCCGTGCTGGAGGCGCGCGAGTTCATCACCGGCCGCCAGTTCCTGGACCGCTACAACACCGCGTTCAAGAAGCCGCCCGCCTACGGCGGCCACTACAGCTACGACGCCACCTACGTGCTGTCGGCCGCCATCAAGCAGGCCAAGTCCGCCGATCCGAAGGAGATCACCAAGGCCCTGCGGGCCATCAACGGCTACGCGCCCGTCACCGGCACCATGACCTGGGACGAAAAGGGCGAGCAGCGCTACGGCGCCGTGGGTGTGTACAGCCTGCGCGCCGGCAACTGGGAACTGCGCATGCGCTCCGACCGCTGGTGAGCGGGCCGCCGCCCGGCGCCACCACGGCGTCCGAGGCCGCGCCATTCCACGGGGCGGGGAGGGGCGGGCCCCAGGTCCTACACTCGGGCGCATGAGTCTGTTGATCCTCGGAATCGAATCCTCCTGCGACGAAACCGGCTTGGCGCTGGTGCAGTCGCCCACCGGCGACGGGGTGCCCACGCTGCTCGCCCATGCCCTGCACAGCCAGATCGAAATGCACCAGGCCTACGGCGGCGTGGTGCCCGAACTGGCCAGCCGCGACCACATCCGCCGCGTGCTGCCGCTGACGGAAACCGTGTTGGCCGAATCCGGCCGGCGCCTGGCCGACGTGGATGTGGTGGCCTACACGCGCGGCCCGGGGCTGGCCGGCGCGCTGCTCGTGGGCGCCGGCGTGGCCTGCGCCCTGGGCGCCGCGCTCGACAAGCCCGTGCTGGGCGTGCACCACCTCGAAGGGCACCTGCTGTCGCCCTTCCTCAGCGCGGACCCGCCGGAATTTCCCTTCATCGCGCTGCTGGTCTCGGGCGGCCACACGCAGCTGATGCGCGTGGACGGCGTGGGCCGCTACGAAATGCTGGGCGAGACCATCGACGACGCCGCGGGCGAGGCATTCGACAAATCCGCCAAGCTGATGGGCCTGGGCTATCCCGGCGGGCCCGCGCTGTCGCGGCTGGCCGAGCAGGGCGACCCGGCCGCCTTCAAGCTGCCGCGACCGCTGCTGCACAGCGGCAACCTCGATTTCTCGTTCGCCGGCCTCAAGACCGCCGTGCTCACCCAGGCGCGCAAGCTGGGCGACGACCTCGACGCGCGCAAGGCCGACCTGGCCGCCAGCACGCAGGCCGCCATCGTGGACGTACTGGTGCGCAAGACGGCCGCCGCGCTGCAGCAGACCGGGCTGCGCCGCGTGGTGGTGGCGGGCGGCGTGGGGGCCAACCGGCACCTGCGCGAGCAGCTCAATGCCGCCTGCGCCCGCGCCCAGGTGCGCGTGCACTACCCCGAGCTGCACCTGTGCACCGACAACGGCGCCATGATCGCCATGGCCGCCGCCATGCGCCTGCAGGCCGGCCGCCAGCAGGCCAACCGCGACTACGCCTTCGACGTCAAGCCGCGCTGGCCGCTCGATACGCTGCAGTGATCGCGCAGGCCACCCGGCCACAGCTGGCGGCGATGCGCCTGCGCACATGAAAAAGCGCCCTGGCGTGGCGGCCAGGGCGCTCGTGAAAACCGGCCGAGTGGCGCGGCGAGGCGTTCGATGCGAACGCCTTGCCGGCGCCACATCCGCAGCGGATGCGGGCCAGGGTCAGCCGATGGCCAGCTGCGTGGCGCGGCTCACCGGCACCACCTTGCCCAGCACCAGCGTCAGCACGCCGTTTTCCAGCTTGGCGGAGCTGGTGGACACGTCGATGTCCGCCGGCAGCTCCCAGGCGCGCTGCACCTGGCGCGGCGCACCCTCCACGCTGGTCAGGCGCACCTGATTGCCTTCGATGGTCAGCTGCAATTGGTCACGGCTCAGGCCGGGCAGATCCATCTGCAGGGTGACGGTCTTTTCGTCCTG
Source organism: Acidovorax sp. KPB24-07 (assembly GCF_057543315.1). Classification (NCBI taxonomy): domain Bacteria; kingdom Pseudomonadati; phylum Pseudomonadota; class Betaproteobacteria; order Burkholderiales; family Comamonadaceae; genus Acidovorax; species Acidovorax sp. KPB24-07. The sequence continues at coordinate 1,350 of NZ_BAAJYS010000122.1, read as the reverse complement.
CTGCACGGTGTAGCCGGCGGCGGCCGGGGTGGCCAGGGTATGGTTCAAAAAGCGCTGCAGGGCCACGTCGGCGGAGCGGGGGGCGTTGAAAGCGGCGCGGCGGATCACGGGGGCGAAAATCATGGAAAAACTCCTGGAAAAACAGTGTCTTCGCGGCTCCCGGGTCGTTCGCCGCATGGTCCACAAATGTGTGTGGCGCGCTGCATTTCAAGGGCTTTTGAGCACGCGAATCGGCGCTTCACGCGCATTGGATCGGCCTGGGGATGCCTGCCGTTTTTACAAGGTGCCCCCGCGCACGGGGTTGCGCGGCCGGAACCCGCGCGGCGCTGCCGCATCCCATGTGCAGCCGCCCCCGCGCCGGTTGCGCGGGGTTACATCCCTTTGTCCGGACGCGTCTTTCGCAGCCTTCACAATGCACGCTGATCAGGGAATCGCCATGCCTACTTTTCGTCCATCACCTTCAAGCCCCATGCCTTCGCGCCATCCCCGCACCGTCTGGGTGCTCGCGCTGTCCGCTGCGCTCGTCGCCGCCCTGGCCGGTTGCGCTTCCAGCTCGGTCCCCGGCCTGGACCGCACGCCGCGCTTCGACCCGGACGACTTCGACAGCGCCAGCATGCACACCCGCCACATCAATGCACCGCAGGCGCGCGTGTGCGAAGGCGCCCGCCGCGCCCTCCTGAGCCAGGGCTACCTGGTGAGCACCGCCAGCGCCGAAGTGGTGGCCGGGCGCAAGTACTTCCAGCCGTCCAGCGACATCCACTACGAGGTCGAGATGCGCGTCGTCTGCGCCACCGAGGGTGGCGACAAGACCCGCACCGCCGCCTTCGCCAGCGCCCTGCAGGACCGCTACGTCATCAAGAAGATCAACAACTCCGCCTCGCTCGGCGTGGGCGCGCTGGGCTCGGTGTCGCTGCCGTTTTCCGCGAGCGACGACACGCTCGTCAAGGTGGGCAGCGAGACGGTGACCGACCCGCGCTTCTACGACCGCTTCTTCCAGCTGTTCGACCGCTTCGTGCCCGCCGCGCGCGAGCAGGTGGGACAGGCATCGCCCGCCGTGCCGCCCACGGTCGCCAACGAAACCGCGAAGAAAGAGGCCCGCGAATCCGGAGAGGTGCACGAGATCCTGCCCATGCCCGTCACCATCCCCGCCCCGGTCCCCCGCCCGCCGGCCGTCACCGGATTTCCGATGCCGCCCGCCGCGAACGCCGGGGTGGAAACGCCAGCGGCCGAACCGGCTGCGGCGCCTGCTTTGGCACCGGCCTCCACGCCGGCGAACTGAACGGCGGCACCGCCGGGAGCGCGGCGCCTGCCGCGCGATGCCCACAGGGCCCCGTGCGATGCATTTCCGCG
>NZ_BAAJYS010000121.1:0-10826 GCF_057543315.1 Acidovorax sp. KPB24-07 | reverse complement strand
CCGGCGCGCGCGGGCCCACGCTCACGCTGCACCCCCTCGCCCCCCGGCGCCCCGCCCAGGGTGTTCGGCTTTCGCGAGGTCGATTGGCCCGAGGCCTGGAGCGAGAACCGCCCGCCACCGCGCATCGTGGTGGACCTGCGCGACCACGGCAGCCTGGAGATCGAAGCGGTCAGCGCCTGGCAGGCCGCCATGCACGCGGCCGGCCACCGCCCCGGCATCGCGCAGCGCATGCAGACCCGATGGACCGTGCTGGCCGCCACCGTGCTGGCCTCGGTGCTCGCGCTGGTGCTGTTCTACCGCTACGGCACGCCCTGGGCCGCCACGCAGCTCACGCGCCATGTGCCGATCGCCTGGGAGGCCGCATTGGCGGACCGCGCCATGCAGCAGATGGACCACGGCACGCTCAAGGCCAGCACCCTGCCCGCGGCGCGCCAGACCCAGTTGCGCGAGCGCTTCGATGCGCTGGCGGCGCAGGCGCGCACCCTGCCGCCGCGCTATGGCGGCTACACGCCGCGCCTGCAGCTGGAGTTCCGCCAGGGCATGGGCGCCAACGCCTTCGCCTTGCCCGGCGGGCGCGTGGTGATGACCGACGGGCTGGCCCAGGCGGCCGCGAAGAACGGCCTGAGCGACGACGCGCTGGTCGGCGTGCTCGCCCACGAAATCGGCCATGTCGTGCACCGCCACACCACGCGCACCGTGGTCGAGCAAGGCGTGCTCAACATCGGTCTGGGACTGGCCTTGGGGGATGTGTCGGGCCTGCTGTCCACCGGCGGCGCGCTGCTCACCGGCCTGGCCTACAGCCGCGACCACGAGCGCGAGGCCGACTGCTACGCCATCGCGCTCATGGGCCAGGCCCGCCTGCCCACGGCGCCCATGGCCGACTTGCTGCTGGCCATTGCGCACGACGAGGAAAAGAAGCACCCCGGCGCCCCGGCGGGCAAGCCCCAGGAAAGCAAGGGCCAGAGCGATCCGCCAAAACAACGCTCACCGGGCGTCGAGCCCGGCGGCGAGGGTCTGCTGTCGCTGCTGAGCAGCCACCCGGGCACCGTGCAGCGCGCGACCGAGCTGCGCGAGGGCCGGGCACCGCACTGCGCCCGCTGAGCCGGGCGGCGGCCTTGGCCGACATCAAGGCAGCGCATTGGACCCGTGGCTGATCGGGCAACCGAACAGGTCGCCCAGCCAGTCCGCCACCTTCTCCAGCTCATAGCCCAGCGCGACCATGGCCTGCTGCACTTCGGCCGCCAGGGCGCCGAGGCTTTGCAGCACCGAGGCGAGGTCCTTGCCCAGTTGCTTGAACTGGTCCTGCAGGATCTGGCCGACAAGCTGCAGGCCGTTGACGAAGTTGCGCCACTGGTCCTTGACCCAGGCCACGAAGCTGCTCAGGCCGGACAGCACCGCCTGGATCAGGGCCGAGGCCTCCTGCTTCAACGCGGTGAGCAGGTGGCCCGCCACGTCCTTGAGCTGAGCGATGACGCCGGCCACGTTCACGTTCAGCAGGGTGTAGGGGCTGGCCTCGTCGCCCAGGTGCAGGTCGAGTCCGAACAGGCTGAAGTCGAAATACCCGGTCACCACCAGCGCCTGCATCGAGGCCGAGAAGCCCAGGCCGGCCGCCACGCTGAAATCGGGCAGCTGGATTTTGGGCACCAGCGTCACGCCCCAAAGGGTGATGCCGTCCCACTCGATGTCGTGCCAGCCGAAGTTGAAGCCGAACGAAGCGCTGAGCTGCTTGGCCTGCGGATTGAGCATGAACGTGATGCGGTCGCCGGCCCACGCGCCGCAGCCCCCCGTCGGCTGGCCGTTCTGCACCGCATAGTCCAGCTGGAACTGGTTGTCGGTGGTGGCGAGTGCGTAGAGGTGGTCTTCCACCACGTCCAGGAACTTCAGGTACAGCGACGAATAGAAGCGCACCGGATTGCCGCCGTTGATCTGCGGCACCACGATGCCATCCGGCGTGGCGGCGATCGCCAGCATCGGACCCTGGCCGTTCGGCTTGCTGGTGGTGGGGTCCCAGCCGGACAGCGCAAACACACTGCCCCAGGCAATCGCTTTCTGCACCAGGATGTAGCCGGAAAAGCCGGCCTTGGCATCGGCCGACTCAGCCAGCGTGGCCGTCACCTGCACATCGTCCTGGTCCAGCAGGCTGAACTCGGCCTGCAGCCCGAAGCCGGCCGGGAACGGGCCTCGGTCGCCGATCTTCTGCAGCTGCGCCCCTTCCACGAACCAGAAGGTGAACTGCTTGATGCTGACGATCTCGTCGAGAAAGCGCACCACGTCGGCGATCTCGGGCTCGTGGTCGTTGTCCAGCGTCTGCGGGGAGAAGTCGAGCGCGAAGGCGGCGTTGAACACATTGGACAGCTGCATCGGCTGCTGGTCGGCCTGCGTCCAGACCGCGATGCCGTTGGGCACCTCGAAATCCACCACCTCCACTTCGAAACCCACGTCGAACTCGTACTGCGGCGCTTTGGGGTTCTGCAGCTTCAAGTCGCCGCCCGCGCTCAGCGTCACGCCGGCGGCCTCGGCACCCACCGTCACCGTGCCCTGCAGCTCGACGATGTCCACGGTCTGCAGGCCAAAGGGCTGATTCCAGTTCTGCAACGTGAGGGTGATGCTCAGATCTCCCTGCGACGGAACGATGCTGCCCGTCAGGCCCAGCGCGATCTCGGTGCTGGCATCGGGCCGGAAGACACCGGACGCACTGGCGCTCGCGCTGCTGCTGCCCTGGCCCGGGTCTTCCCATTCGAGCTTGAAGCCGTCGAACTCGAACACCCCGTTGCCCTGGGCACTGAACGTGTTCTTCAGCACCGCCTTGAGCGTCTTGTCGCCGCCGTCCTTGGCATAGGTGGCGAACAAGGCCAGCTGCGACACGTCGCCCATGAAGTTGGCGATCGCCTTCAGGGAGTCGGTGAGTTGCAACGACGAAAACAGCACGAAGCCGGGAGCGATATCGAAATCGGCCGCGATCGCGGGCACATCGTCCGCGCTCAGCAGGCCGAGCGAGGCCAGGCTGCCGGACTGACCCGCGATGGTGGACACCACCACCCCGCTGTCGTTAAAGGTCAGTGCCGACAGGGGCGTCCACAGCGACCCCGGCGACCACTGCTGGACCACCGCGCCGAACATGACGCCCGCGCCCTGGTCGGTGCGCTGCACGCTGAGCGCCGCGTTCAGGAAAGGCTGCCCGGAATACAGCAGGCCGCCTTGCCCGTTGAACTGGATGGACGGACCTGCGGCGTAACTCAGCGTCAACTGCCCCTGGGAAAAGGCGATCTGGTTGGCCGGCGTCCAGTCCAGTTCCGCAGGCCACAGGCTTTGCAGCGGCCATTGCAGGCTCGCGCCCATGGTGGCGCTCAGCACCATTTCCACGCCGCTGTCGCCCCGGCTGAACGTCAGCACCACCTGCGCATCGGTGTACTGCTTGCTGGTGAGCGTCAGCGTGGCGCCGCTCGGGGTCGCCTGCAGATCGAGATCGGCGCCGTCGAGCTGCGCCTGCAGCTGCAATTGCTTGCTGGAGGGATCGACCGCCAGGCTGGCGGACGGGCCGAGCTGCAGCGTGATGCCGTTCAGGTAGTAGCCGAGCGCCGTCTGGATCGGTCCGGGAAACTGGGTTTGGGCCAGTTGCAGGACCTTGCTGGCCGCGTCGGTCTTCAGGACGCCCTGGAGGGTGGTGTAGATGTCGTTGCTCATGGCGTCACTGCCCCAGGTTCTTCAAGGCCGAGCGGGCGAACTGGGTCGCCGCGTCGCTGATCTGCTGCAGGTTGTCGGCAATAGCGTCGTTCAGCGCCGACACCACCTGCTCGATCAACTGCGACTGGCTGAGGAAGGCATTGATGAACATCGCATAGGCACTCTCGTCGTCCGGCAGCGAGATGGTGAGCAGCACATCCTGGTCGCCCGCCACCAGCCGGATCTGGCTGTAGGTCAGCTCCAGGTCGTCCGGCGTATCGCCCGACGCGGTCAGCGCGGTCTGGATGCCCAGCGTGTTGCTGTTGTTCTGGAGGCTGAGGTTCAGGGTGCCGCTCAGCGGGATGGGGGCGTTCTGGTTGACCTGCACGTTCAGGGTGAAGGGGGTGCTGGCTGTGGCCGGCGGCGAGGGCACCGTGCGGGGGGCACCCTTCACTTTCACCGTCGGCCCGGGGTTCATGGTGCCCAGCAGCAGCGTGGCGCTGGCCTGCGGATTGGTGGGATCGCCCCCAAAGACGATATTGTTCGGAGGCGCCACCACGTTCGACAGCCCCTGGACCGCCAGGCTCTGGAGCACGATGTCCGACAGCGCGATGTTCTGCCCCATGATCGACGTCTTGAAAGGGCCGGGAATGCTCAGGTTGACGGCGGTGTAGGGCTCCAGTACCGGCGATGTCGATCCCAGCACCAGGGTCGGCAGATAGACGTAGCTGCTCGGGTCGTTGAGCGCGCCGCGCGCCCGGTCGAACAGGTATTTGTCCACCGCGTTCGCATCCGTGTCCACGGTGCTGCCTGCCACCTGGGTACTGCCGAAGATGTCGTCGAAGGCGTTCTTCAGCTGCTGGTTGAGCAGCTTCCCGACCTGGGTCCGGTTGCCCGAGTCCATCAGCGCGTTGTTGACCTGGGTGCTCAGCAGTTGGGCCGCATCCCCGGTGGACAGCACCTGCTTGAAGAACTGGCTCCACGGCGCATAGAAGACGCTGGTGTTGATGTAGGCGGGAAAGGGCACCGGCGAGATGCTCTGGTACTGCAGGTTCTGCAGCGTGAACGTGGGCGTGGTGCCTTGCACCGCGACGAGCTGGACGGTGTTCAGGTCGATCTGCAGCGCCGCGCTGTTGCCGGTGCCGTTCACGGCGACGGTCGTTCCCGAAACCACCTTCGCGTTCGACAGGGTCAGCAGCGCGATGCCCGTGGCCAGGCACTCGAAGCCGTTCGCATGGTCGGACGACAGCGTGAGCCCCAGTGTCGGCGGCGGGGCGACGACGTTCATCTGCTTGTCGACGAAGCACAGGCACTGCTTGAGCGTGAACCCCAGCCCGTCGAAGGCAGTGGGGGGGCTGGTCGTGCCGTCCGTTCCCTTTTCAGGGCCTGCCAGCGCCAGCGGCTGGTTCCAGTCCTGCCCCGTGGAGGCGTAGGCATTGAGGTTCAGCGTGATCTCCGCGGTATAGCCGGCGTTGCTGGTGGTGACCGCCGGGGGCTCTCCACTGACCTGGATGTTCGCCAGCCCCTGGATCTCGATGCTGCTCACGTCCAGATCCGGCCCCACGCCGGGATACGGAATCACGTTCAGGTGCTGCGACATGATGTAGGTCACGGCGGCCTTGGCGTCATCGACCATCTGCTGCGTGACGGGGGGCGTGGGGTTGGTCTGCAGGCTCAGCTGGCCGATCAGCGGAAACAGGGCCTGGAACCAGGACGTGGCCATGTCGGCCGAGATGTCCTGCGCGCCGCCGATGTTGTCCAGGTTCCATTGATTGCCCTTCAGCGGCAGATACTTGTTGCCGCTCCCATCCGTCATGCCGGACAGCGCGACCGGCAGGAAAAGGCTGTTGTCAGGCGCGTTGTCGTTGGCCTTCTGCATCAACGTGTCGTACACGAAATGGAATAGCTGCAAGCCCATGGCGGCGTCCTCTCGAAAATATTGGCGGTCAGTCAGTAGGGTCGGTCCACGACATGCAACGTGATGTCGTGCAATGCCTTCAGGTGCGGGCCGTGGGGCAGGTTCTGCAGGTACTGCACAGCCTGCAGCGCGGTACCCCGCGCCTGGGCATAGGCCAGCGCGAAGGCGTCGGAGCGGCGGATCTCATCGACCCAGGCGTTGATCTGCTCGGGCGGCGGCGTCTGCGTGTCGCGCAGATAGCACACCATGGGGTGCGCATCGCCGAACAGCTTCATCGCATGGATGATGGGCAGGGTGATGCGCCGCTGGTGCAGGTCGATGCCCCTGCACTTGCCGGCTTCCGCATCGGAATGCGCGAGGTCGAAGATGTCGTCCATCATCTGGAACGCACGGCCCATGTAGCGACCGAAAGAGCCGAGGCGGCGCAACTCCGAGGTGCGCGCGCGCATGAGCGCGGCGCCGGCCTCGCAGGCCAGGCCGAACAGCACGGCGGTCTTGCGGTCCACCGTGGTGAGGTAGCGGCTCATCAGCGAGTCCGGATGCCAGTACGGCTGCGTGGTCATCTCGTCGATCTCGCCGCGGCAGATGTCGAAGGCCGAGTCCAGCACCCATTTCACGAGCTGCATGTCGTTCTCGTCCTCGATCGCATCGACGAAGCAGCGCACGGCCTGCAGGAACTGCATGTCGCCGATCATGATCGCCATCTCGGTGCCGCGCGCGGCGTTGACGCTGGCGTGGCCCCGCCGCAGCGAGGCGTGGTCAATGATGTCGTCGTGGATCAGGCTCGCCACATGCAGCATCTCCAGCGACGCGGAGGCGCGCAGCACCTTGTTCGGCAACTCGCCGTCGGGCTGGAAAAGCCGCGCGGTCAGCAGCAGCATCAGCGGGCGCAGCTTCTTGCCCCCCTGGTAGAGCGACATCTCCGCATCGGTCAGATAGCCCTGCTGCGGCTGCAGCGCCTGGTCCAATTTCCCCTTGAAGCCCTGCATGTCCGCCGCCATCAGCCCCTGCAGGATGGCGTGGACCGGGTCCGGCGCAGCGGCGCCAATCCTCACGGCTGCGAATCCAGCAGGGCCCTGGCGAGCGGCTGGACCAGCGCGCGCTCCAGTGCATCGGCAATGCGGTCGTGCACCAGGCTTTTGATGAAGCGCGCCTCGGACAAGGCATCGCGCGCGGCCTGCGCCGGGCCGTCGCCCAGGGCACCGTTCCACGCGCCATCGTCGAAGTGCAGGTCGAAGCCGTCCAGCTCGACACGCCCGTCAATCAGGGTCGGTACGCCCTGGTCGCCCTGCGCACCGAACTGCAGATACACATGGCATGCAAGGCGCGCGTGCAGCGCCCCCGTCACCAGGGCCACCGGCTTTTGCGCGGCCACCCGCGCGGCATGCTCGGCGATGTCTGCCTGGAGCTTGCGCACGAACGCGCGCTCGTCCTCGCTGAGCGACCACGTCCAGCTGTTGCCCTGCGCATCGCGGCCGCCGATCGGGCTGCCATTCAGGAAGTTATGCACGTCATCCACCGAAGGCATTGGCGCCGGCGTGCCGTTCTGCACCAATTCGTAGACGCCGTCTTTCTGCAATGGGGGCAAGTCTTCGATCTTGGTCACATTGGGGTTCGTCACCTTGACGTTCTGCACGATGCTCGAGCCAAAGCCCATGGTCGCAGCGGCCGCCTGGTTGTAGGGGTTGGTGGGGTCCGTGGGATTGTTGGGGTCTGCGCCCTTGGCCATGGCGGTCAGGGTGGTGAGCAGGCCCAGCTTCTGGTTCTGGGCATGGCCGTTGTAGTTGGTGGTGATTCCCGTGCTCGAGTTGTAGTAGGTCTTGACGGGATCGTTGACCACCCCCCCCTCGGTCAGCGCCGTATTGGTGTCGTCGGCCATTTCGGAGACGGCGGAGTTGCCCCAGCCTTGCTGGAACGCGTACGCCTGGAAATTCTGCTCATTGAACACGTCGTTGAAGGCCGCCCGGTGATTGGAGTAGGTGGTCAGCAGCGTCTGTCCATTGCCGCCGGGCACGTTCTGCAGCAACCCGCGCTGGTCGTTCGCGGTCTGGATCCAGGTGGGATGCGCGTTGTCGTCCCCACTGCCGCCGCGCCGCCGGGCCCCGATGGGCATGGCCGTGCCGGCGCCATCCAGTCCGGTCTCCCAGATCTGCGTGCCTTTCAGGGCGTGCGTGCCTTGCAGTTCAATGCCCTGCAGGCGCACGGCGAGCACGCAGCGGCCTTGCGCATCGCTGCTGCATTCGACCGCGAGCGGCCCGTCGCCGGCCAGCACCAGTTGCATGCCCGACAGGTCGATGCCCAGCGAGCCGCGCGCGAACCCGGCCTGCGCGGGCATGTCGAGCGCGCGCGACAGCGGCAGCATCGGGATGTCCCCAAGCCCGATATGGCGGGGCAAGGCGGCGTTCAGGGTGGCAGCTGGCTGATTCATCCAGCCGGCTTGAAAAGCTTGCATTCCAGCGCTCATGAAAATTCTCCTCGTGCGATGTGACCGGGTCCGGTGGGCGGGGACGACAGGTCAGGAAACATTGACGGTGGCCGTGATCAGCAGGTGGTCCGCATCCGCGGCGGAAATGTTCAGATTCGACGCCGTCAGACTCAGACTGATGCCTTCGAACGTGATGGGGATGGGCGGCACCGGGAACGAGGCTTTGTCGTTCAGATAGGCCTGCGCCTTGCTCTGGATGGTGGATGTGATGAAGGGCGTGGCAACGCCGATGATGGTGGTCGCCACGTGCTTGAGCAGCCCCGCGTTGAACTTCTCCCACCCGCTGCCGTCTTCGGCGTAGGTGATCGTGAAGCTCGGCAGCGGCTGCAGCTGCAGCTGGACGGTGTTCGACCCCGACACCACGGGGGCGACGGTGAAAGTCAGCGGCGTGGGGCTGGTGGCGAAATCGGCTTTGGCAAAGTCAACCATGGTGTGGCTCCAATCAGGGCAGCAGGTTCGAGGCGGCTTCCAGGGCGCAGGCGGCTGGCACCAGCCACCATGAAACGCCCACCGAGGCGGTGGCGGCGAAGGTGGCGGTGATGTTGATGTTGGGCAGCGTGGATGCCACCGCGATGGAGGCGTTGCTGATCCCGCCGTCGAGCGAGTAGCTTCCTGTCCAGTTGCTGTCGCTGGCATTGACCTGCGCGGCATCCATCTTCTGCACGATCGCACCGCTGTACTGGGCCACCAGCGCGGTCAGCAGCTTGCGGCCGACGAGCACACCCAGCGCCTGCTGCGGCCACTGCACGCCGCTGATATCCGGCGTGCCGTTGGCCACCAGGTTGCTTGCCAGCACCAGGTGCGATCCGGTGACGGTCATGACCGGCGGGGTGAAGCTCTGCCCTTCCACCGTGATGCTGGGTGGGATCTGGTAGCCCTGCAGCAGGGCCTGGACCTTGGTGTAGACGATCCCGCAGATCACCTGGAGCATGAACTCCGTAGCGCCGGTCGGATTGACCGGCAGCACCGCCACCGATCCCAGCTGGATCTGGTTGCCGGACACGGTCACCTGCGCAAACAGGGTGAACGAGAACGTCAGCGGGGATGGCGGCCCGCTCTGCATGTTGAACGTGGTGGACACCGACGCCAGCTGCACCTGGAACATCTGGTCGGTCGGATCTTTCGGCTTCGTCTGGCCCGACGGCACGAACGTGTTCTTGTCGTTCCACTGCGTGAGGGTCGGTGGCGCCAGCACGAACTGGGGCACCGCATCGATGCTCCAGTTGACGGAGGTGATGCCCATCTGGCCCACGTCCTGAACGCCCTGGAACAGCTTCTGCTTGGCCTGGGCATTGGCATACAGCTGGGTCATGCCCTGGTTGAGGGTGCCGGCATCCAGCACCAGCGCGACGTCGTAGCTACTCATATTCCACCTCTCCTTTGCGTGTCGGGTTGGCCGATCGGGGGTTGTGTGTCCAGTAGGTTTCCATCCACTCGCCGCCATGGCGGTAGTGCAACGGAAAATCATCGAAATCGACCGTGGCGCGGCCGCATTGCGGGTCGGCGACCGAGACCGTGCGCTTCGTTCGGCAGTAGCCGTCCACCAGCACGTAATGCTGCGGCCCCGCATGCCAGCGGATCGCCACCGCGACCGGCCGGCCATCGTCGAGCTCGCGCATCAGGCGGCGAAACGGCGGTCGTCCACTGCTCCATCCGGCCAGGCAGTTCACGTAGCGCAGGGTGCGCTCCATCGCGGCTTGCTGGTCGTAGCGGGGCTCCAGGAGAAGCGCGGGTGGCGGCAGGCAGTTGGGAAGCACGTCGTCCGGCGCGAGAACGCGCCAGGCCAGCGTGTCCTGCCGCCAGGAGGTATCGCCGTAGTGCGCGGCGACCGCACAGGTCACCGCGGCCCAGCACCAGTTGGTGCGCAGCTGCGGCTCCAGCGGCAGGTTCAGCGCCTGCCCCGTGCTCGCCCCGGCCTCCTGCCAGGCGGGAAACATCGGGCCGATGCGCTGCGTCGTGCGGGCCAGCGGCTCGATCCTCACCCTCATGGAAAAGGCACGCACTGGGGCAGCGCCTGGTTCAGTTCCCGACTGACGATGCTGTTGATCTGCGATGAGATGAGCCCGCTGATGGCGCCCTTGGCCGCATCCAGAATCAGGTTCTCCACGGGCTGCAGCAGGTAGTTGAGCGGCCCCAGGCCATCGATCCAGACCGAGGCGTTGCCGTAGTTGAAGTTCGCATTCATGCCTGACAGCTGGTTCAGGCAGAGCTTGCCGCCGGCCGTGCCGGCCTGGAACTGCGCCGTGCCGGAGATGCTGGGGTTGTCGATCCGGATGCTGCCGGAGATGCCCGGATCGACGAACAGCACCTTCACGCTGCCACCGGCCTGCGCGCTCAAGGAACTGTTCAGGACCGCATGGAAATTCACCGTACCGGAAATACTGGCACCGGACGAAGTGACGTTGCCAACCACCATGTCCTGGATCTGCAGGGACGAGATGCCCGTGAGATTGGAGACGGAATAAGAAGCCGTGCCCACTCCGATGCTGGCGGACCCCGAGGCGACGTTGGGATACGGGTCATAACCGGCGCCCCGGATGGCCCCACCGATTTCCCCATTCAACTGCGTGACGAGTCCCTGCAGGATTTCGTTGAGGATCTGGGTGAATGGATCACTGCTCATGTCTATATCCTTTGAGGAAAGAAAAAATCACCATCGGGCAAATCAATTCAAGAGCGGAAGCGGTGCATCCGCGCAATGCTTTCTTGTCAAGGCCACGGCGCAACACGTTCCCGTTTTCGTTCAGGCATGGCGAAAAA
>NZ_BAAJYS010000120.1:0-10827 GCF_057543315.1 Acidovorax sp. KPB24-07 | reverse complement strand
TCCGCGCCCAGCAGGCCCAGGGCCACCGGGATCACGGCGGGCTCCTTGAGCGGCTGGCCGGGCGTGGGCGCGAGGCTTTGCGACAGCGTGAGCGTGTAGGTGCGCGCGGCGGCGTCGTACACGCCCGTGGCCTGCACGCGCGGCGTGCCGGCCTGCGAATACCAGCGCTTGAACTGCGGCAGCAGGCGGGCCAGGTCGCTGTCCGGGTTGGCATCGGCGATGGCCTGCGCGAAATCGTCGCAGGTGACCGCCTGTCCGTCGTGGCGCTCGAAGTACAGCTTCATGCCGCGCGCGAAGCCTTCGCGGCCCACCAGCGTGTGCATCATGCGCACGACCTCTGCACCCTTTTCGTAGATGGTGACGGTGTAGAAGTTGTTGATCTCGACGTAGCTGTCGGGCCGCACCGGGTGCGCCATGGGGCCGGCGTCTTCCGGGAACTGCGCGGTGCGCAGCACGCGCACGTCCTCGATGCGCTTGACGGCGCGGGCCGAGGGGCTGCCCGACAGGTCCTGGCTGAACTCCTGGTCCCGAAAGACCGTGAGGCCTTCCTTGAGCGACAGCTGGAACCAGTCGCGGCAGGTGACGCGGTTGCCGGTCCAGTTGTGGAAGTACTCGTGGCCCACCACGCTTTCGATGTTGCCGAAATCCACATCGGTCGCCGTGGCCTGGCTGGCCAGCACGTACTTCGTGTTGAAGATGTTCAGGCCCTTGTTCTCCATCGCGCCCATGTTGAAGTCGCTGGTGGCGACGATCATGAAGCGCTCCAGATCCAGCGGCAGGCCGAAGCGCGCCTCGTCCCAGGCCACGCTGGCCATGAGGGAGTTCATGGCGTGCTCAGTCTTCTCCAGGTCGCCCGGGCGCACGTACACCTGCAGCAGGTGGTCGGCGCCGGAGCGCGAGCGGATGCGCTGCTCGCGCGCCACGAGCTTGCCGGCCACCAGCGCGAACAGGTAGCAGGGCTTCTTGTGCGGGTCCTGCCACCTGGCGAAATGGCGCGCGCCGTTGGGGCCGTCGTCCAGCGGGCCGTGGTCGATCAGGTTGCCGTTGGACAGCAGCACCGGGTAGGCGGCCTTGTCGGCGCGCAGCAGCACGGTGAAGCTGGCCATCACGTCCGGCCGGTCCAGGAAGTAGGTGATGCGCCGAAAGCCCTCGGCCTCGCACTGGGTGAAGAAGGTGCCCTGGCTCACGTACAGGCCCGACAGCTGCGTGTTCTTGGTCGGAGAGCAGGTGGTGAAGATCTCCAGGTCGAAGGGCTCGTGGCCCTCCGGCAGGTTCTCCAGCACCAGCTGGCCGCCTTCCATCTTGAACGAGGTGCCCGCGCCGTTGACCAATACGCGCGCCAGGTTCAGCTCGTCGCCATCGAGCCGCAGCGCGCCCGCGGGCACGTCTGCGTTGCGGCGCAGCCGCATCTTGTTGAGCACCCGGGTCTTGGCCGGGTCCAGGTCGAACGTGAGGTCCACCGTGTCGATCCAGAACGCGGGGGCGGTGTAGTCGGCACGGTGGATGGCCGTGGCGTGTCCTTCTCTCATCATGGCTTGGGGCTTTCCGGGCGCGTTACACGCCCTGCTTGAGGGAGGCTTCGATGAAGGCGTCGAGATCGCCGTCCAGCACCTTCTGGGTGGCGGAGATTTCGACGTTGGTGCGCAGGTCCTTGATGCGGCTGTTGTCCAGCACGTAGCTCCGGATCTGGTGGCCCCAGCCGACATCGGTCTTGGTGTCTTCCAGCTTTTGCTGCTCTTCCTGGCGCTTGCGCATCTCGAAGTCGTACAGGCGCGAGCGCAGGCGCTGCCATGCCACGTCGCGGTTGCTGTGCTGGCTGCGGCCATCCTGGCACTGAACGACGATGCCGGTTGGAATGTGCGTCAAACGCACGGCCGAATCGGTCTTGTTGATGTGCTGGCCGCCGGCGCCGCTGGCGCGGAAGGTGTCGGTGCGCACATCGGCCGGGTTGATGTCGATCTGGATCGAGTCGTCGATCTCCGGATAGACGAACAGGCTGGCGAAGCTGGTGTGGCGCCCGCCGGATGAGTCGAACGGGCTCTTGCGCACCAGCCGGTGCACGCCCGTCTCGGTGCGCAGCAGGCCGTAGGCGTATTCGCCCTCGATCTTGATCGTGGCGCTCTTGATGCCGGCCACGTCGCCCGGGGTTTCGTCTTCCACCGTGGTCTTGAAGCCCTTGCGCTCGGCGTACTTGAGGTACTGGCGCAGCAGCATGCCCGCCCAGTCGCAGGCCTCGGTGCCGCCGGCGCCGGCCTGGATGTCCACGAAGCAGTTGAGCGGATCGGCCTCGTTGCTGAACATGCGGCGGAACTCGAGCATCTCGATCTCGGGCTTGAGCTTGGCGGTCTCGGCCTCGATGGTCATCAGGCCGTCGTCGTCGCCTTCTTCCTTGCTCATGTCGAAGAGCTCGGTGTTGTCGGCCAGCTCACGCGTGAGCCGCTCCAGCGTGAGCACCACGCCGTCCAGGCTCTTCTTTTCCTTGCCCAGCTCCTGGGCCTTCTTGGGGTCGTTCCAGACCGTGGGGTCTTCCAGCGAGGCGTTTACCGTGCGCAGGCGTTCGAATTTGGCATCGAAGTCAAAGATACCTCCGTAACTCTTGCGTGCGCACGGTCAGGTCGGAGAGGGTGTTGCCGATGAGGTTGATGCGTTCTGCGTCCATGGTGCGTGTCCTGAGTGTTCGGTGGAATAACCGGCGATTTTCTCACGCGATGCGCCGCACGCCCCCAATGTCCTTCCACGGCGCGCAGGGCGCTGCCGGCCGGCCCCTTCGACGGGGCGCAAAACGGGCCGCTATTTCAAAAATGATAGCAAGACGCCCTAGTGGAATATGCGCTGGCGGCCTGTTTTATCCAGGGGTGCTCAGGAACGACTCGATCAGCGCCGCCACCGCGCCGGGCTGGTCGTGGTGCAGCATGTGCCCGGCGTCCTGGACCACGGCGGTGCGGCAATCGCGCACGTGGCACAGGCGGGCGTGGTATTCGGGCAGGTCGTAGCGGTCCTTCCACCACAGGCCCATGCTGTCATCGCTGGCCTCCACCGCGAGGGTGGGCGCGGTGATGCCGTCGTACAGGGCCAGCGCTTCCTCCACGCGGTAGATCTGCGAACTGGTGATCTTGTGCGCCGCATCGCCCAGGATGCGCCAGCGGCCCTGCGCGTCGGGCGCGGCCCACTGGCGGGCCAGCCAGGCGGCCTTGTCGGCGGACAGGCGCGGGTTGGTCTTGATGAGGCGCTGGGCCACGCCGTCGGCGCTGTCGTAGGCCTTGAGCGATTTCTCGCCGCGCTCCAGCGCCCGGATCTCGTCCATCCACTGCGCGTAGCGCCGGGGGGCCTGGTCGGGCGTGGTGGCCGGCAGGCCGAAGCCTTCCAGGTTCACCAGCCGGCGGATGCGCGCGGGCCGCACGCCGGCATAGGCCATGCACACGTTGCCGCCCATGCTGTGGCCCACCAGATCGACCGGCTGGCCGGGCGCGTAGTGGTCCAGCAGGTGATCCAGGTCGGCCAGGTAGTCGGCGAACACGTAGTGGTCGCAGGGCGCGGGCAGGCGGCTCAGGCCGAAGCCCCGCCAGTCGGGCGCGATGACCGTGCGGCCGGCGAAGAACGCCTGCGACAGCGCGTCCACCACGAACTGGTAGGAGGCGCCCACGTCCATCCAGCCGTGCATCAGCACCAGTGGGGGCCGTGAAGGGGAAGAGTGGGAAGCGGAGGCGGGCGACGCCTCGCCGTTCCAGCGGCGAACGTGGTACTGCAGGGTGCGGACGGGGACGAATTCGCTCTGGGAGGCGCGGGCGGGCTGGTACATCGGGCGATTATTCGCGCAGGGCGCGGCGGCGTCAGTCAAGGCTGGGACAAGCGGGCGGCCGCTCGTTCGGGGCCCTGGCTGCCTGGGCCTTCGGGCATGCGGTGCGCTCGCTGCGGGAACATGGAAAATCCATTATTCTGCCCAGCCCATCCGCAGCTTGTAGGTCTTCTCTCCATGCAAAAAATCCCATTGGGCGCCAGCGCGCTCCAGGTCACGCCCATCTGCCTGGGCACCATGACGTTCGGCGAACAGGTGGACGAAGCCACGGCCCATGCCATTCTCGACCGCTCGCTGGAGCGGGGCGTGAACTTCATCGACACCGCCGAGATGTACGCCGTGCCGGCGCGCGCCGAGACCTGTGGCGCCACCGAGACCATCATCGGCCGCTGGTTCGCCAGCCGCCCCGGCGCCCGCGAAAAGACGGTGCTGGCCACCAAGGTGGCGGGCCCCTCGCGCGGCATGCCCTGGGTGCGCGAAGGCAAGGGAATGACCCCGGCCGACATCGTGGCCTCGTGCGACGCCAGCCTGCGCCGCCTGCAGACCGACGTGATCGACCTCTATCAGATCCACTGGCCCGAGCGCCACGTGCCCGCGTTCGGCACGGTGTACTACGACCCCGCCAAGGAAACCTCGGCCACCCCCATCCACGACCAGCTGCAGGCGCTGGCCGGGCTGGTGCAGGCCGGCAAGGTGCGTGCCATCGGCCTGTCCAACGAAACGCCTTACGGCGTGCACGAGTTCGTGCGGCTGGCCGAGCAGCACGGCCTGCCGCGCGTGGCCACGGTGCAGAACCCGTACTGCCTCGTCAACCGCACCTGGGAAAACGGCATGGACGAGTCCTGCCACCGCCTGGGCGTGTCGCTGCTGGCGTATTCGCCCCTGGGCTTCGGGCTGCTGACGGGCAAGTACGACGCCAGCGGCACGACCGGCGCCGGTGCGCCGAAGGGCGCGCGCATCGCCAGCTACGAATCGGTGCGCAAGCAGCGCTGGGGCCGCCCCGAGGCGCTGGAGGCCTCGCGCCGCTACAACGCGCTGGCGCGCGAGCACGGCCTCACGCCCACGCAGATGGCGCTGGCGTTCTGCTACACCAAGTGGCAGGTGGCCAGCACCATCATCGGCGTGACCTCGCTGGCCCAGCTGGACGAAGACCTCGATGCCTGGGGCACGGTGCTCTCGCCCGAACTGCTCGCGGCCATCGACGCGGTCCGCTGGGAACTGCGAGACCCGGCACTGTGAGCAAGAAGGCCGCCAAGGCCGCCCATGTGAGCGAAACCCCGGCCACCCAGTGGCTGCGGCGCCAGGGCGTGGCCTTCACCGAGCACCCCTACGACTACGTGGAGCACGGCGGCACCGCGCACAGCGCGGCCAGCCTGGGGTTGGACGAGCACGTCGTCGTCAAGACGCTGGTGATGCAGGACCAGGATGCGAAACCCCTCATCGTGCTCATGCACGGCGACCGCAAGGTGTCCACCAAGAACCTGGCCCGCCAGATCGGCGCCAAGTCGATCGAGCCCTGCCAGCCCGAGGTGGCCAACCGCCACAGCGGGTACCTGGTGGGCGGCACCTCGCCGTTCGGCACGCGGCGCGACATGCCGGTGTACATCGAGGAAAGCATCCTCGCGCTGCCGCGCATCGCCATCAACGGCGGCCGCCGGGGCTTTCTGGTGCAGATCGATCCGCAGGTGTGCGTGCAGCAGCTCGGTGCCAAACCGGTGCAGTGCGCGCTGGCAGAATAGGCCGCCCCGCCGAACCGGGGCCGCGCCTTCGGGGCGCCGGCCACCGGCCCCCCGTGGCGCCCGCCACCGGCCTCTCGTGACGCCCGCATCCTGAAGGAATTCCTACCTTGACCACCGTCTATTGCCTCCTGGCCACCGTGGCCGCCTACCTGCTGGGCTCCCTGTCGTTCGCCGTCATCGTGAGCCGCACCATGGGCCTGAACGATCCCCGCACCTATGGCAGCAAGAACCCCGGCGCCACCAACGTGCTGCGCTCCGGCTCCAAGGCCGCGGCCGTGATCACGCTGCTGCTCGATGCGGTCAAGGGCTGGCTGCCCGTGGTGCTGGTGCAGGCCTTTGGCAAGCCCCATGGCCTGGAGGACGGCACGGTGGCGCTGGTGGGCCTGGCGGCATTCCTCGGGCATCTGTGGCCCGTGTTCTTCCGCTTCGAGGGCGGCAAGGGCGTGGCCACGGCGCTGGGCGTGCTGGTCGGCATCAGCCCATGGCTGGGGCTGGCCACGCTGCTGACCTGGGTCATCATCGCGTTCTTCTTTCGCTACTCTTCGGGCGCGTCGCTCGCGGCGGCGGTGTTCGCGCCGCTGTACTACGTGATGTTCGGCGGCGTGCTCTGGTACACCGAGGCGACCATCGGCGTGGCCATCGCCGCCATGTCGGCGCTGCTGGTGTGGCGGCACCGCGAAAACATCCGCCGCCTCATGGCCGGCACCGAATCCCGGCTGGGCCAGAAGAAGAAAAAGCCCTGAATCGAAGGGGACGGAGCCAGGCGGGGGGGAGCCGCCCGGTCAGGGCCGGCCCACCGTGCTCACCAACCCCATCAGCCCGCTGCTGTGCTGGGCCGCGTAGTGGCCCAGGCGCACCAGCGTGCGGTGGTTGATCTCCACCTTCACCGCGGGCCGGGCCAGTGCCGACTGGATGCGTGGCCGGCCGCTGGCCGTCTGGTGCAGCCGGGGCTGGGCCAGGTGCTCACCGTCGCGGTCGAGCAGGCTGGCCACCAGGGGGGCGTTGACCTTCTCGCTGCGGCGCAGCACCAGCGCGGTTTCGCCGTTGTCCAGCCGCACGAAGGTGCCGGGCGGGCACAGCCCGACGGCGCGCACCAGCGCATAGGTGACTTCGTCGCGCCGGTCCACGTCCTGGCCCACGATGGCGCGCACCGAGTCCGTGGCGCTGCGGCCCGCACGCGACTTGCGCGGGCTGATCATCGCGGCGTAGCGGTCGATCGTCCCCAGGATGCGGCTGAGCCGGTCCTCGGCGGGCATGCCCGCCAGCGGCTGCGTCTCGGCCAACGGCGCATGGTGCTGGCCCACGACGTCCAGCCACAGCGGGTCCTTCACGTCCAGCTGCTCCAGCAGAGTCATGCTGCGCAGAGGGTGCGCCTCGATGGCCTCCTGCTGCGCGGGGCTGGGCCGCTCGCGCTGGCTGGCCAGCTCGTCCTGCAGCGCGGTCATGCCGATGTTCATGGTGATCGCGGCCCGCACCAGGCTGTCGCGCTCCAGGGAGGGCAGCTGCAGCTCGTGCGCGAGGATGTGGCACAGCGTGCCGCACACCAGGGCGTGCGAGGTGCTGTAGCCCACCGTGGAGGTGGAGGCCAGCTGGAACATCAGGTACAGCGCCGCGTCGATGTCGTGCGCCACCAGTTCCTGCAGCCACCGGTCGCACTGGCGCACCTTGGCGGGAAAGTCGTGCACCTGCAGGGGCCGCGAGAGGATCACCGCCAGGGCGGATTCCAGGTCCGACCACAGTCCGAGCAGGTCTTCGTATTCGCTGTCGGACGGCTCGCCGGCGCTGGGGGGGCTGTGGGGCATGGGCGCGGGCTACTGGCGCTTTTCCAGCACCATCTGGTCGTTGATGCGGCTCATCTGGAACTCGTTCAGGAAACTGTTGCCCAGCAGCACGAAGGGCATGGCCTGGGGCGTGACGACGGCGTCCACGCCGAGCACCTCGACGTCGCCGATGCGCACCGAATCGAGCTTGATCCGCCAGCCCTGGGCCGTGCCGTTGGCCGTGCCCAGCACCACGGGCTGCCCGCTGCGGTAGGCCAGGCCCATGCGTTCCGCCTCCGGCTGGCCGATGGCCACGGTACTGGCGCCGGTGTCCACCAGGTACTGCATCGGCCGGCCGTTGATGGTGCCGCTGTTCACGAAATGCCCGCGGCTGTCGGCGGTGAGCACCACGCGCCGGCCCGTGCCTGCGGAGCCGCGGCTGCCCACGCTGACCGGGGCCTCGCCCAGGATCAACGTGCGCCGCGCGCCGGCCAGCTCGACCACCGCCTCCTCGCGGCCGACCGAGACCACCTTCACGCCCTGGTGGCTTTCACCCGGGCCCACGCCGCGCGGCGCGCCACCGTTGACCACCAGCAGCGCCTTGCCGCCCAGGATGCCGGACAGCGCCACCGCCTGGGCGTGCGCCTGCCATGGCGCAAGCGCCAGGGCGGCAGCGAGGGGGAGGGCGCGCAGGAGCATGGAGGGGCAGCCTGGGGGGGGCGGGCGGTGATGCGGCAGGCGGCGGGGAAGTCGGTGTCAGTCGCGGAAGTTGTCGAACGACAGTGGAATGTCCACCACTTCCTTGCGCAGCAGCGCCATGGCGGCCTGCAGGTCGTCGCGCTTGGCGCCGGTCACGCGCACTTTCTCTTCCTGGATGGCGGCCTGCACCTTGAGCTTGCTTTCCTTGAGGAGCTTCTGGATCTTCTTGGCCAGCTCGCTCTCGATGCCGTTGCGCACCTTCACGACCTGTTTGACCTTGTCGCCGCCGACCTTCTGCGGCTTTTCCATGTCGAGAAAGCGCACGTCCACGTTGCGCTTGGTGAGCTTGTTGCGCAGGATGTCTTCCACCTGGGTGAGCTGGAAGTCGGCATCGCCGAACAGCGTGATCTCCTTGTCCTTGATCTCGATGGCGGCGGACGTGCCCTTGAAGTCGAAGCGCGTGCCGATTTCCTTGGCGGTGTTTTCGACCGCGTTCTTCACTTCTACGAGGTTGGCTTCACAAACGGTGTCAAAAGAAGGCATGGCATCACTCTCGGAAGCTGGGGGAGAACCCGGCCGCGAAAAGGGGCCGGGTGCGACAATCCGGTCGATGTTAGTCGAGAAAAACGCTCCCCTGCAGCACTGCAATACCTTCGGCATCGTGGCCCGCGCCCACACGCTGGTGCGTGCCCGCTCGGTCGATGACGTGCGCGCCCTGGTGTCCGACCCGCAGCTGGCGGGCTCGCCCGTCTTCGTACTGGGCGGCGGCAGCAACATCGTCCTCACGGGCGACGTCAAGCCCGTGGTCCTCAAGATGGAGATCAAGGGCCTGCGGCTGGTGCAGGAAACCCCCCAGGCCTTCATCGTGGAGGCCGGTGCCGGCGAGTCCTGGCACGACGCCGTCGCCTGGACCCTGGCGCACGGCTTTCCCGGGCTGGAAAACCTGGCGCTCATCCCCGGCACCGTGGGCGCGGCGCCCGTGCAGAACATCGGCGCCTACGGCGTCGAGCTGCAGGACCGCTTCGATTCCCTGGACGCCATCGACCTGGCGACGGGCCAGCCGTTCACGCTCGATGCCGCCCAATGCGCGTTCGGCTACCGCGATTCCGTCTTCAAGCACCAGGCCCCCGCCGCCCCCGCGGGCGCCGCCGAGGGCAGCGCGCCGCGCGGCATGGGCCTGGCGGGGCGCGCGGCCATCACGCACGTGCGCTTTCGCCTGCCCAAGCCCTGGAAGCCCGAGCTGGGCTACCTGGACCTGGAGCGCAAGCGGGCCGAGGCCGGGGTGGCCGAGCCCACGGCGCAGCAGATCTTCGAATGGGTGTGCGAGGTGCGCCGCGCCAAGCTGCCCGACCCGGCGGTGGTGGGCAATGCCGGCAGCTTCTTCAAGAACCCCACGGTCACGCCCGACCAGTGCTCGGACATCATCGCCCGCGAGCCGCGCATCGTGCACTACCCCATGCCCGACGGCACCATCAAGCTGGCGGCGGGCTGGCTGATCGATGCCTGCGGCTGGAAGGGCAAGAGCGTGGGCAAGGCCGGCGTTTACGAAAAGCAGGCGCTGGTGCTGGTCAACCGCGGCCGGGGCGCCGACAGCGTGACCGGCGGCGAAGTGATGACGCTGGCCAAGGCCATCCAGACCAGCGTGTACGAGCGCTTCGGCATCCGGCTGGAGCCGGAGCCGGTGGTGGTCTAGGCACGGCGCGTGCGGCCGGTTCTGCCGCGAAGCGGCTGCAAAGCCGTCGCGGAGAGATTGCTATGCTATTAATAGCATGAATGGCATGTTTTACTAGGGCGTCAGGCCGATTGGGCTCTTATTTTTGGTGCGACGGCCCGAACGGGGCGCTCAGGCGCCGGCGCCGCCCGCCGGTGGCGCGCGGAAAGCGACCTGGAACCGGTTCCAGCCGTTGATGGCGACGACGGCCAGCGACAGCTCGACGATCTCCGCCTCCGAGAACTGCGCCGCCACCATGTCATAGACCGCGTCCGGCACGTCCTGCGTGGCGGCCAGGCGGGTCAGCGATTCGGCCCAGGCCAGCGCGGCGCGTTCGCGGGCATCGAACAGGCCGGCCTCGCGCCAGGCGGCCAGCAGGTGCAGGCGCCGGTCGGTCTCGCCATGCCGGCGGGCCACGCCCACGTGCAGGTCGATGCAGAACGCGCAGCCGTTGATCTGCGACACGCGCATCTTCACCAGCTCCTTGAGGGCAAGGGGCAGGGCGCCAGCGCGCAACTGGTTCTCCAGCGCCATCATGGCGTTCGCGGTGGCGGGGTGGTTTTTCATGAGGTCGATGCGGGCTTGGGACATGGGGAGCCTTTCGTGGCGGTGGGTGGTTGAAGGAAGGAGCGGGTGGGAAAACCGTGGCCCATGGCGCGGCCCGCACCCGGCGCGGGTGCCATGCCATGGGAACGGATCGTGAAAAGTGGGCCGGGCGGCGGCGGGGCCTACAGCCCGCGCAGCTTGTCCGGGTTCAGCACGGCGTAGATGCCGTGGATGTGCGTGCCGTCGGTCTGCAAGGCCAGCGCCACGCGCGGCGTGCCGCCCTCGCGCAGCACCAGACCCGGCGTGCCGTTGATCTGCACTTCCTGCACGGCGAGGTGGCGCAGGTACACGCGCCACAGACCCGCCGCCAGCCGGGCCAGGGCCCGGGGACCGCGCACCACCTTGGTGGCCGCCTGGACCTTGCCGCCCGCATCGGGCGTCCAGGTGGCGTCCGGCGCGAAGAGGGCGAGCAGGGCGCCGTGGTCCTGGGCGCGCATCGCGTCCACGAGGCGGTGCAGCAGGGCCCGCGCGGCGTCCGGCGTGGCCGAAAAGCGCACCTTCTCCCGGCGCACCTGG
>NZ_BAAJYS010000119.1:0-10841 GCF_057543315.1 Acidovorax sp. KPB24-07 | reverse complement strand
CAGCAGAACGCCGCGCTGGTCGAACAGTCCTCCGCCGCGGCGGCCAGCCT
This sequence comes from Acidovorax sp. KPB24-07, assembly GCF_057543315.1. NCBI lineage: Bacteria > Pseudomonadati > Pseudomonadota > Betaproteobacteria > Burkholderiales > Comamonadaceae > Acidovorax > Acidovorax sp. KPB24-07. The sequence continues at coordinate 10,791 of NZ_BAAJYS010000119.1, read as the reverse complement.
GCTGGAGCATGCCGGCCGGCTCAAGAGCGTGGTGGAGGGGTTCCAGTTCCAGGCGCCGCGCGGCACGCTGGCGGCGCCCGCCTGAGACGGCGGCGCATGCCGCCTCGCGTCAGGCGAGCTTGAGGTACACCGTTCCCTGCTCCACACGGACGGGGTAGCTGCGCAGGCCCTGGGTGAGCGGCGCGCACAGCGCGCTGCCGTCCCGCACGTCGAAGCGGCCCTGGTGCAGCGGGCACTCGATTTCGTGCCCCTCCAGGAAACCGTCGCACAGCCGCGCATTGCCGTGCGTGCACAGGTTGTCGGTGGCGAACACTTCGCCGTCCACGGTGTAGAGCGCCACGTCGCGTCCCTCGACGGTCACGCCCACCACGTCGTCCTCGGGCAGGTCGGCGCGCGCGGTCGCCTCGGTCCATCCGGTGTCGATTGCTGGCATGGTGTGTCTCCTCTCAGATGGGGTAGATGATGGAATTCGGGATCATTTCGCTGTCGTAGATGCACTCCTTGCGGGCGAAGCGCAGGCCCTCGGGCGTGCGCACCACCACGTCCAGGTAGCGCCCGACGTTGAACACCGTGGAGGGCTCCGAGAGCTTGGTGCGAAAGACGGCGTAGTTCGCCTCGCACGCCCAGCGGCCCTCCCCGGCCTGCCGCACGATCGGCGCACCGATCACGTGGCGCTGGTAATACGGGTCGTGGAACAGTGTCTCGCGGATGCCGTAGACGCGGTCCTTGAGCATGCCCTGGCTGTCGAACGACAGCGTGGCCAGCGGCAGGCCGCGCTCGTGGTTCTCGCGCGGCTGCAGGCGGTAGAGGCAGTCTTCGGTGAAGAAGCCCGGCCACCGGTCCCACTGCGCTGCGTCGAGCGCGGCGGCATAGTCGGCATAGAGCTGCTGCAGGGCGAAGTAGTCGGCGAATTCGATCGCGGTGGATTGGGCGTCCATGGTTCAGTCCTCCTTTTCCATCACGCCGCGCCAGTACTCGTACATGCCGCGGATCAGCGTTTCGGTGACCATGTGGTCGGTGTCTCCCACCTCCCGGCCGCCCAGCTCCACCAGCGCACGATGGAAAGGCTTTTGCTCGAAGCCCTGCTGCGAGAACTCGATCACCTCGCCGTCGTCGGCCGAGACGAAGCCCGCCGGCCCGAACAGATTGGCCTGGCGCAGGCGGCGCTCGGTCATCTCGTCGGTGTCGTCCTCGAAGCCGAAATGCGTCCATTCGAAATCGAAGGCATCGTGGCCCACGGGCTGGATGTGGCGCGTGGAAACGCTGTTGACCTGCTGCTGCAGGATCACGCTGGGGAACAGCGTGGTCATCACCGCCGTGGGCCCGCCCCACCAGGGCTCGGGCACGATGTCGAGAAAGCGCGGGTCTTCCAGCTGCATGCCGGCCTTGAAGCTGGAGACGTTGGACACGTCGGACTGCTTCTTGGCCTCGCCGCGCGTGGACACCATGGCCGCGTGGCGGTGGCGCGCATCCATCTTCAGCTCCGACTTGTTGTCGGCCCGCCAGAGCCCGAAGGTCACGAACCAGGTGTGCAGCAGACCGGGGTGGTAGGGGTCCTTGATGTTCTCCTGCATCAGCTTCCAGTTGCCCGGAATGCGCTGGCGGTTGTAGCCCAGGATCTTGAGCTTGCGGCCGTTGAACAGGCGATCGAAGTAACCCAGGATCACCGGCCCGAGGAAATCCTCCAGCGACTCCACGCCATGGTCGAACGAGGCAAAGACCACGCCGCCGCGCGTGGCCACCTTGAGCCGCGTCAGGCCGTGTTCCTCCAGCTTGAAATCCGCCGGCATGCCGCCGTGGACCTTGCCGTCCTGCTTGACGCCGCGCCGGAAAGGCACGCCCTGCAGCGCGCCGTCGAGCTTGTAGTTCCACTGGTGGTAGGGGCAGACGAACTCCTTGCGGTTGCCATGGCGCTCCCGGCAAAACCGCATGCCGCGGTGCGCGCAGACGTTCTCCACCACGTGCAGCTGCATGTCCTCCCCACGCACCAGGATGACCGAGCGCTCGCCGATGGCGGTGCGCTTGAAGTCGCCCGGGTTCGGCACCTCGGCCTCCAGGCCCACGTAGCACCAGTGGCCGCGGTAGAAGAACCGCTCCAGCTCACGGCGGTAGATGTCCTCGCTGGTGTAGGCCGCGAAGGGCACGCGGTGCGTGCCGGGGCTTTCCCAGGTCGGATGCAGTGGGAAGACGGGGTGGGGCGTACTCATGGCGTTGTCTCCTTGGGGCTTGTGATGGGGCGCTGCGAATCAAGAGAAGGGAGGGCGCGCAGGAAGGGGCGCTGGCCCCTGCCTCACGGCGTGCTGGCGTAGAAGGCATCCGCGTAGAGGTGCTCGGCGGTGACGCCACGCTGGCGCGCCAGCAGCGACACGGCCTCCACCATGGGCGGCGATCCGCACAGGTAGGCGCGCCAGCCTTCCAGCGTGGGCCAGTCCTGCGCGATCGCGTCGGTGACCAGGCCCGTGCGCTGGCCCGGCGCCGCATCGGCCGCGGCCACCACGGCATGCACCTGCAATTGCGGGTGCCGCTGCTGCAGATCTTTCAGCCACTGCAGGCCGTAGACATCGCGCGCCGATCGGGCGCCGGCATAGACGTGGATGGGGTTGGGCATGCCCGACTCCAGCGCGCCGCGCACGATGGAGAGGATGGGCGCCAGCCCCGTGCCGCCCGCCACGCACAGCATGGGACCTTCGTACTTGCGGCGCAGGTAGGCCGAGCCCAGCGGCCCGCTCACGCGCACCGCATCGCCCACGGCCAGCACCTGGGCCACATGGGTGGACACCCGCCCGCCCTCAACCAGCCGCACGTGGAATTCGAGTTCGTCATCGTGCGGCAACCCGGCCATCGAATACGGCCGCACCAGGCCCGGGCCGAACTGCAACTGCGCGTACTGCCCCGGCGAGAAGTCCAGCGGCTTGGCCGGCTTGAGGCGCAGGCGGCGGATGTCGTGCGTGAGCGTTTCCACCGCCGTCACCGTGGCCTTGAGCGTGCGGGCGGTGTGCACCACCACCTCGTCGGGCTCGGGGATCTCGATGGTGCAGGACTCGCTCAGCACCGTCTGGCAGGCCATCACGTACTGCCCCTCGCCACCACCCAGCGGCGGCATGCGCAGCGCCTGGCCGGAATCGATCACCTCGCCCGAGAGCACCTTGCAGCGGCAGGTGCCGCAGCGCCCGGCCATGCAGCTGTAGGAAACAGGAATCTGGTGCTCGCGCAGCACTTCCAGCAGGTTGGCGCCCGGTGCCACGGGCAGCACGCGGCCCAGCGGCTCGATATGCAGTTCCATCGGGTTGTCTCACTCACGGTCGTTGTTATGGCCCCGATCATTCCTGCGATCCGATAATCAGCCAATAGAATGGCGTGAATACACCGCATCACGCTGATGAATAAAGGTGCCCCGTGGAACTGGAAGACATCGATCTGAATTTACTGGTGGTCTTTCAGCAGTTGCTCGTCACACGCAAGGTGTCGCAGGCCGCGGAAAACCTGGGCCTGACGCAACCCGCGGTGAGCAACGCGCTGGCGCGGCTGCGCCGCCTGCTGGGCGACGAGCTTTTCTTGCGCACGGCCCAGGGCATGCAGCCCACGCCCTATGCCGACCAGTTGGCGGAGTCGGTGTCGTACGCGCTGGCCATGATCCACGGCGCCCTCAACCACAAGCTGGGGTTCGATCCCGCCACCAGCCGGCGCGTGTTCAAGGTGGGCATGACGGACATCGGCGAGATCTACTTTTTGCCCCGCCTGCTGGAGCGGCTGGCCCAGGTGGCCCCGGGCGTGCGCCTGACCACCGTGCGCAATTCAGCCACCGACCTGAAGGACGCCATGGAAGCCGGCAAGGTGGACCTGGCCGTGGGCCTGCTGCCGCAGCTCAAGGCCGGCTTCTTCCAGCGCCGGCTGTTCCGCCAGCCCTACGTGTGCCTGTTCCGCGAAGGCCACCCGCTGCACAAGCGCCGCAGCATCGCACTGGCGGATTTTTCCAAGGCGGAGCACGTGGTGGTCGTCTCCGAAGGCACGGGCCATGGCAAGGTGGACGAACTGCTGGAGCGCATGGGCGTGGCCCGCGACGTGCGGCTCACCGTGCCGCACTTCGTCGCCATCGGCCATATCCTGCAGGCCACGCAAATGGTCGCCACCGTGCCCGAGAAAATGGCCCAGAGCATGGCCGAGCCCTTCGGCCTAGCCTATGCGCCGCACCCGGCCAAATTGCCGCAGGTGGCGATCAACCTGTTCTGGCATACGAAGTACCACCGGGATCCGGGGAACCAGTGGCTGCGGGGGGTGTTGGTGGAGATGTTTGCGGAAGGGGAGTGATGGGGTGCATGGCACGTCCTCATGACTTACACCACATCTCCGGGCATATTGATGCGGCGATGCTTGGCTATGTGCAGCAGAGTAGCGCAACGTCACCTACAGGCTGGTTGTGGTCAGTAACTAAGACCTTGGCGAACGGCAGCTCCCGCTGTATAGCCGACCTCTTGGGGACGGCCGCCTATCTAGGTTGGCTTGAACGCGTGCCCGCCGCGCACGCGCGCAAAGTCAGCGCTTCTTGCCCTGACTCTGAGTGCAGGACCGGCACCGCTTACTGCCTCCGTTAAGTTGCGCGCGAGTGGTTTGCCCCATAGGCAACTGGCCGATCATGCGGCAGACTCGGCCTCAGCAGGGGAAACTAGAACCATCGATATCACAGCGATCTTTGATGTGGGTTCAGCTGAAAATATGCGTTATAGATTAGAAGTTTGGCGATTTGTCATGGGAGAAGGCATCCAAGATTGCTAATCCGGCAGATCGAACGATGACATGGGGGGATAAATAGTTGACTGACGCGCGAACGACCGTTTTCGAGGGGCTACTTGACCCGATCGCAGGCATCGATAACGTGCTTAGGGAGGTAGTGGGAGACCCGAAGCTCGAGCAGCCTCGGCTCATCTACCTGCGGATGCACGAAGACGAACCGCAGCTTGCGTTGCTGGCTGAACTGTTGACAGACCTTCTGGTCGACTACGCAATACCCCTTACAAAGAGGCGGCGTGCCAACCAGGCCGGCACCACCTCACGCTCAGGCGGCAGCACGGCCACACACTCGAGGCTCGTGCGTGAAGCGCGGCAACTGCTCCTAAAATTCACGGAGCAGCACAAAGCTCGCTTTGGCGAGCTTGGTGAGTTGCTCTCCTACGCTATTGCCGTTCACTACATGGGCGCCGCACAGGTGGGTTCGAAGATGGCGCTCAAGACCAACAGCAACATGCCCGTGCATGGTGTTGACGGTCTCCACGTGAGGGCAAACGAGGACGGAACCATCACCTTCTTCGTTCTGGAGTCCAAGATTGTTCCCAATGCGACCGACGCGTCACGAGACATGATCGAGTCGATCTTCGAATACCAGGCGGATCGAGCCAAGCTGCTCAACGAGCTTCGACTTGTCAACGATATGTCGAACCTCGATGCACTAGAGGGTGCTCAGCGCGATGAGGCCAAGTCGTATTTCGATGCGTACTCGAGCACCGGCAATCACCGCAAGCGCCGAGATGTGCACCTCGGAAGCCTGGTGATCAGCGAGGAGGCATACAAAGACAAGCTGGCCTACGACCCTAAGGCAGACCACGACGCTCACGAGAATCACCTCGAGTCCCTATACAAGGCAAAGCACCAGCGATTTCGAGACAACCTTGCCCGCCAAGCTCAAGCCAGAAACGTCAATTTGGCGAAGTGCGAGGTCTTCCTCATCGCAGTGCCGGACGTCGATGAACTCAAGCGTGCTTTTGCTGCACTGAACCCATGACTAGCTTCGCCACTGAAGTCTCTGGCGACATTCGCCAAAACGCTGCATTCTGGATGGATTTGGCGGGCCTACGCGCGATGGGCATCCGATCGACGTTACCCTCTGAGCATGACAGCAAGGCTGGCATCGTCGGGCCAGAGCTTGGCGACGAGGGGCTGACCAGACTGTTGAACTCTGCCAGCGTCTTTGCTCTCGCACATGACGAGGAAAGCCGTGACCTTGCCCAGCAGATTGCTGTCTTCGCATCGCTGGCATTCGACAGCCCGGAGGTTCGCGGCGCGGCTGTGCACATTCTTTCCGGCTTGGGAAACTTCCCAGGGCTCAAGAAGCTAGAGCCTGAGAGTTTAGACAGCTTAGGGTTTCACACCCATTTGCGCAGCGCGCTGTTGAAGGAGCTCGCATCGGTCGAGATGGACGGGTCGCGCATATCGCTAACAGACTTTCAGCTAGACGTCTGGGAAACCCTGAAGTCGAGCGCAGTAACTGCCATCTCGGCGCCGACATCCGCGGGCAAATCGTTCGTCGTCCTCGAGCACCTGGCCGAGACAGCAAATCGAGCTGCGAACTTCGTCGCGATGTACATCGCACCCACTCGTGCGTTGCTGGCTGAAATCCAGGGCAAGCTCGAGCGTCGACTTGCGAAGATCAGCAGCGAGCTCCGCATTACAACGATCCCCGTTCCCGACCCCGAGCATCGGTCAAAGCAGATTTACGTCCTGACGCAAGAGCGCGCGCAGTTGCTGCTCTCGGCGATAGATCTGGTCGATGCTATCGACCTAGTCATCGTCGACGAGGCGCAAGCCATTGGAGACGACAGCCGCGGGATGATCCTCCAGGACGTCATTGAGAAGATTCGCAAGGCGAGCCCAAGCGCTCGCTTCCTATTCCTGGCACCAGGCGCGACAGGCTTCGACTTAGTCGGCGAAAGCGTGGGCTTGAACAACCTGGACGTTATGGAGACGGGACTGTCGCCCGTCGTGCAGAACCGCATCAGCGTCAACTTCCCGCCGGAGAACGAACACGTCGTCCATCTTGATCTGGTCACGGCCGACCGCTTGGACTCCATTGGCTCCTACACGTTCAACCGCGGCTTTGCTTTGGAAGATGACCAGAAGCTCGCGGCTGTCGCCGAAGAGTTCGGTGCGTCTGGGCGATCGCTGGTCTACGCAACGGGTGCCAAGAATGCGGAGGACCTCAGCGAGCTGCTTGCCCTCAACCGAAAGGACAGGGAGACGGAGTCGCTCAATGAGCTGGCCAAGTTCATCGAGCAGCATGTCCACAAGCGCTATTCGCTTGCGAAATTTGTGCGGCGCGGCGTCGCCTTCCATTACGGGAACATGCCAAGCCTCCTGCGCGAGGGCATCGAGACGAGCTTCCGCGAGGGCCACCTCGATTACCTGTGCTGCACCACGACGCTCTTCCAGGGTGTCAACCTGCCCGCACGAAACGTTTTCATCGACACGCCCACTCGAGGCAACAGGGGCGAGCTTCTCGAGGAAGCGTCGCTGTGGAACTTCGCCGGCCGAGCCGGTCGCCTCGGCGAGGAAGTTGTAGGCAACGTGTTCTTGGTCAACTACGAAAAGTGGGAGCACAAGCTCCTGACTGAGCGCAAGCCCTTCCAACTGAAGGTGGCCTTCAAAGAAACCATTGAGGAAGACTTTGATGCGGTGGTCGGACTTTTGGATGCCGCAGCCGAACCGGAACCTGACGAAGAGCGTAAGCGTTCTGCGCAGCGCACGACAGCTGCGGCGGGTCTGGTGCTGTTACGTGCGGCGCAAGGCTCGCTTGAATCGCTTTTGGGACGTCCGAACCTGTCATTGACGCTCGAGAAACGCGAGCAGCTGTCTGCCTCCGCTGACCGGGCGTTGGCCAACCTTGGCCTGCCTGAGTCGGTTCTGACAAGCAGCTGGATGGTCGAGCCAGTGGCCCTCGCCAGTCTGCTCAAGCGCCTTCGGCAGGGCGTTCACAAGAAAGAATTCGCGAAGTTGATGCCTGTGAACCCTTCATCCGACGCGTATGAGGTCTACAACGCCATCTTCAGACGTCTCTACAAGCACCTCGGCAGAGCCAAGCTGAAGGGCGATGAGAACAAAGGCATGAGAGGCTATGTGAACCACGTGACAGTGACTGCCCTCAAGTGGATGCGCGGCGACGCGTTGACTCAACTAGTAAACGAAGCAGTTAGGTTCAAGCTCACTACTGCTAAACAGTCTATAAGGAAGCCACCAGAACAGGCGGTCGTTGACGGCGCTATCCGTGACATGTTCGTTACGATTGAGCAGACCATCCGCTTCACGCTCGTTCAGTGGGCAAAGGCTTACGTAGACCTGCTGAAGTTTGTGCTTTTGGAAAAAGGATATGCCGAGCGCGTGGGGGAAGTCTATGACTTCTCGCTCGCGTTAGAGCTGGGCGTGTCAACAACGACTGGTAGATCCCTGGTCGAGTTCGGGCTGTCTCGCATCACTGCAGCTGCCGTGGCTGGTCTTATTACCGACTCCTCGCTCACCCCAGATAAGGTAAAGGAGTGGATACGGGCCCAGCCTGAGGACATGCTCTCCCAGCTGTCTGGGCTAGTCTTGGCAGAACTTCGTACCAAGGAGCTGTTGGCGCCTGTAGCGGCCGCAGATTGATGTGCTTCAAAGCGCGCCGTCCACGTTCAGCTGTGTTCGACCGCCAAGCTGCGCGACCGGTGGTCGTTCGCGTCGCTCGCCCGAACGTCGAATTACGCTGCCAAGCAGTCTTTCAAAAGCGATCAGCGACGTATCGGAGCCTCACCCCGATACGCCTTGTCCACCGGCTCACCCGAACCAACACAAGCCCCCTCAAAACCGATAGCCCACCCCCGCCGTCACCACCAGCGGATCCAGCCGCACCTTCGCATGTGCAGGCGCCCCGCCCAGTGCCGGCAGCGTGCCAGTCGCCGTGGTCTTGAGCCAGATCTTCTTGGCATCCACGAAGAAGCTCCAGCGTGCGTCCAGCGGCACCTCGAAGCCGGCCTGCAGCACGGGGCCAATGCCGTTCTTCACCTTCAGGTCCGACACGAAGCCGTCGCGGGATTCCAGCACCAGCGTGTAGTTGATGCCGGCGCCGATGTAGGGCCGCACGGGGCCGCCCTCCCACAGCTGGCGGCGCACGGACAGCACGGCGGGGCCGTACTTCACTTGGCCCAGCGTACCCGCGCCAGCCAGGGCGCCGGTGCCCTTGAGCGCGGTGGTGGGCGGCAGGCCCAGGGCGAGTTCGGCGCTCCAGCCTGGGTGAAAGTCGTAGATCGCGCCGAAGCCGATGCTGTCGTTGGAGTCGGCCTTGGCGCTGGCGCCGGGCACGATTTGCCCGCCGGCCCGCACTTCGGCCGAGGTGCTGAAGCCGATGTGCGCGGGGCCTGCGTAGATGCGCCAGGGCGACGGCGGCGACGCATCCGGCGATGCCGGGGTCTGCGCCTGCGCCTGTGCGGGCAGTGCGGCGATGAGGCTGCCGACAGCGGCTGCCACGGCCAAGACAGCGGCGGCCTTGCGTGCCCGGGCGCCTGGGCAAGCGGGCCGCGCCGAGAAAGATCGCGCGGTGATGTGGTGGGGTGCAATGCCTTGCATGGTGTCGTCTCCTGAATTGATTTGTCTGTGTCTTCGCTTCGCCTTGCCGTGCTGCGCGTTGGCGCCGCAGCGGCACCTGCCGATCAGTCCCGGCCGGCCCGCTCGATGCCGCGTGCGAAGCCTTCGGGGTCGGTGAACAGCGCCTCGTGGCTGCCGCCCGCCTCCACGTAGCGGAACAGGCCCAGCCGTTCCGACAGGCGCGGGTGCCAGGGCAGGCTGTGGGGCAGCGCGGTGTCTTCGCGGCAGTTCAGGTACGACTTGCCCAGCGCCAGCGCGGCGGTGGGCTGCGACAGGGCGATGGGGTCGGTCAGGCAGCGCAGCGGCTGCGGGTGCAGCAGGGCGTAGGTGCTGCGCGCCAGATCGGCATCGGCGTCGTTGATGAAGCATTCGCGCCAGACCTCGAAGGGCAGTTGCACGCCGCCGCCGCCAGCGGCCGCGAGGCCCTCGAACAGGGCGCGGTAGTGCGGAGGTGCCATGTCGCACAGGGCCTCGCCGGGCAGCGGCACGAAGGCGTTCACATAGACCAGCCGCCGGATGCGCTCGGGCACGCGGTCGGCGGCGCCGGACAGCAGCATGCCGCCGTAGCTGTGGCCGACAAGCCGCACTTCGCGCAGGTCGTTCGACGCGAGGAACTGCACCAGCCCGTCGATCGCATCCTGCAGGCCCAGCGGGGCCGTGCCATCGCCAGGGCGGTTGCCCGGCAGCGTGGGGCAGTGCACGGTGTGGCCGCGTGTGCGCAGGTGCTCCGCGGTGGCTTGCAGCGTGTCGCCCGTGTGCCAGGCGCCGTGGACCAGGACGTAGGTGTCCGCCATGTCGTTGTCTCCTTGTGTGGTGGGAGACCCATGGTGTCGCGCCTGCCGGGCCGTGGATGGCCGATGCGTGCCAACGTGGCGGACGCTGGGTGCCGTGCGGCTCGCCTTTAACCGGCGCAGGCCGTTGGCTCCGCCTGGCCGTGCTGCGGCACTGTCTGCGGCGACCCTTGCCTGGTTGCCCGACTGAATCCAGCCCGTGTCAGTGCGGACTGGCGAAGGCTTGCGTTGGCGCGCAGCGCTCCTGCGCGGGGGTTCTGCCGCACCACTGGCGACAGGCGCGTGCGAAGTGCGACGGGTCCAGGAAGCCCGCGCGCCGGCCGATCTCGGCCACCGTCAGGTGCCGATGCGAGGGCGCATGCAGCATGCGCTGCGCCACCGCCATGCGCTCGCGCATGAGCAGCAGCGCAAAGGTGCTGCCGCCCGCCGACAGGGCGCGGTGCAGGGTGCGCAGCGACACGCCCACGTCATCGGCCACGTCGGCGGCGGCGAGGCCGTGCTCGCCAAAGCGCTGGCGCACGCAGTGCTCGATGCGCTGCAGCAGGCCGGGCTGGGGCGGCACCTCGGGCGCAGTGCCGCAGGCCAGCGACAACAGGCCGCCCAGGTGCTCGGCCTGCAG